>JBMYOR010000034.1:0-12783 GCA_049599535.1 Bacteroidia bacterium
GCTCATGGGCTTGCTCGAAAGCCGCGCTGTTGACTTTGAAACCTTGTTTGTGCTTTCGGTAAACGAAGGCATTATGCCCAAATCATCGCGGCACCAATCTTTGATTCCATTTGGAATTCGCAAGGCATTTGGTATGAACACTTTTAGAGAAGATGATGCCGTGAGTGCCTACTACTTCTACCGTATGCTTCAACGAGCCAAGGATATTCATTTGTATTATAACACCGATACTGATGGTGATTCAAAAGGTGAAATGAGCCGCTACATTTTGCAGATTCAGCAAGAGTTGCCCAATTTTAAGGTAAGCGAGCACAACTTTTCAATAAGATCGAAAGCCATTACGCAAGAACACCTTAGCATAGAGAAAACTGATGCTGTTGTTGATGGTTTGGAACAATACGAAGTAACAAATGGAGAAGCCAAAAGGCCACTTAGTCCTTCGGCCCTGAGTACTTTCATTAAAAGCCCAATGCAGTTCTATTTGCGCTATGTGGCAAATTTTAGGGAGCGCGACGAAGTGTTAGAAGAAATGGACCCGATTACGCTCGGAAACATTGTACACAATACGCTTGAAGAGCTCTACACGCCGCATTTGCATCAAGAAATTACGCATGAGTTGGTTAATGACTTAAAAGGTCCAAAACTGAGAAAAAGCCTTGAAAAGTTTCTTGAAAAAGAAATGAACTTGAAGCCTGAACATCTACAGGGGCGCAACCTGTTGTTTTATAACATCTGCGAAAAGCTTTGCCATAATGTATTAAATAACGATGCCAAAACTTCTGGATTAAGAATCCAAGCTTTGGAGTTTGATGAGTTGTTTTACGATATAGAAATTGAAACCCAGCAAGGTCCAAAAGTAATCAGGCTAAAAGGTCAGTTTGATAGACTTGATGAAGTAGATGAGCAAATTAGAGTGGTTGATTACAAAACGGGAAAAGTTGAAATTCCAGGAAAAAACACATCGCTTTTTACCGCACCATTTGAAAATGGAAAATATGCTGCCACCTTGCAGACGCTTTTCTACACTTTAGTATATCTTAAAAATAATCCTGCTCAATCGGTAGTACCCGTAATTTACCATCTCAAGAGCACCGAAAATATGATTCAACCTGTTTCAGAAACACCCTTTAGCCTTGACAAGCTCGTTGAATACGAGCAATTGCTCAAGCAAAAACTACAAGAAATTTGGAACAGCGATATTCCATTTGCCTTTGATGATTACGAAGAAGAGAGCAAGTATTTGATGATGGAAGTGCTTTAGGGTTTCTAGCACAAAGTTTTAAGTTTCTTGTTTCACTCAAATTAACCTTGCAAGGTTCTAGCAGACACTTGTCATAAAGCTACCTTTGAGCAACATAATTTTATGCCCAACAGATCAATCAATATTCCCGATTCTGATCTACCTAGAATAGTAGTCATCGGGGGTGGTTTTGCCGGTCTTACCTTTTGTCAAAAGATTGACACTAAGCAGTTTCAAGTAGTTTTACTCGACCGACACAACTTTCACACTTTTCAGCCTTTATTGTATCAAGTAGCCACCGCTGGCTTAGAGCCCAGTAGCATTTCAGGTCCGCTGCGCAAACTCTTTAAAAACAAGAAGAACTTTTACTTTAGAGTTGGCGAAGTTGAAAGCATTGAAGCTG
Source organism: Bacteroidia bacterium (assembly GCA_049599535.1). Classification (GTDB taxonomy): domain Bacteria; phylum Bacteroidota; class Bacteroidia; order CAILMK01; family JACPUW01; genus JACPUW01. The sequence continues at coordinate 1,644 of JBMYOR010000034.1, forward strand.
AGAATAGCTGTGTTAGAACATCGTTCGGTAAACTAGAATACGATCATTTGGTGGTAGCCAATGGAGCCAAAACCAATTATTTTGGTAATGAAGCTAATTATGAAGGTGCCTTTCCGCTAAAGCAAACCTCGCAAGCACTGAGTTTGAGAAACAGTGCACTGCGTTGTTTTGAAGATGCGCTGCTTGTTGAAGACCCCGAAGAAAAGCAAGCGCTTCTAAACTTTATCGTAGTTGGCGGTGGGCCAACAGGCGTTGAAGTTTCTGGTGCTTTTTCAGAACTTAAGAACAACGTTTTACCTAAAGACTATCCCGAGCTTGACTTTTCAAAAATGAAGGTATATCTGATTGAAGGTAGCCCTAGATTACTTAATGGAATGTCAGACAAATCTCATGACCATGCCATAAATGCGCTCAAAGAAATGGGCGTAGAAGTAAAACTACAAACTAGAGTAAACTCATACAAAAACAATACAGCTGAACTTAGCAACGGTGATAAAGTGAAAGCCAACACTTTAGTTTGGGCAGCTGGAGTTACGGGCAATGTCATTAAAGGACTTGAAGGCTTTGTTGCAAATCCTTCAAACAGGCTTCAGGTTGATGATTACAACTTGGTAAAAGGAACCAAGAACATTTATGCTTTGGGCGATATCGCTTTGATGAGCACCGAAGATTTTGCGAAAGGACATCCGCAATTGGCGCCCGTAGCTATGCAACAAGCAGACTTATTAACCAAAAACTTAAAAGCTGAAAAAACTGGAAACGAAAAGGTAGCCTTTAAATATTTAGACAAAGGCAGCATGGCCACCATTGGTAGAAATCGCGCTGTAGTTGACCTTCCTGGCAATGTGCATTTCAGAGGCATTTTTGCTTGGTTTGTATGGATGTTTGTTCACTTAATGTCAATTATTGGCTTTAGAAACAAAGCTGTAATTCTATTTAACTGGATTTGGAACTACTTTACCTACGATAGAAGCATACGATTAATACTTAGGGCTAGGAGTTGATACGTGGTTTATATTTGAATTATTGGATCACCTAAATATGAAATCTCCATCACAAATAAGCCAAGAGCTTAGGGCTTTACAACAAAAGCTTAAAAAACGAGAAAAGTGGTTTAAGCGTATTAAATGGATATTTAAACCATTTATTATAGTCGCAACAATTGTATTTTTTGTAGCCACGGTTTTACCTGTAATTATTCCTTTTGCCATTCCAATAGTTGTGGCCGGTATTGCGGCTTTTATTGTTCGATTCGTATTGTATAAATATGCATTTGGAGATCCTAAGGCCAAGCTTCAAGAAGCTTTTGAACAAGAAATGTTAGGTCTCATTAATCAATATGGCGAGTTTGGTTTTGCTAAAACACCAGTTTACAATAGAGAAGATTTTGATTTGATTAAAGTGGGCCGAAAAACTGCCGATGGCTTGAGTCATGGACTCATCTTCAGCGGAAAGTGGAATGATGTACCATCAATTTCGGGCTACATCAGTGCAACACACGAAAGCATTTCAGTTTCTGGCTTTTTGCAAGATGCGGCTGCGGGAATTTTAGATGATGTGGCAGGAATTGGTTTTGACTACAGCGATACCAGCTACTCGGCCGACCAAAAGAACATTTTTAGAGGTTGGATTACGGAGTTAGAAACCGAAAAAGTTGAAGATGAATGGATGATTGTCCCCGCGTCTCTTTCAAAAGCATTCATTGAAAAATCAAAATTTACAAAGGGCTGGAAAAGCGTAACAGCGCTTGAAAGCCAATATGTATTTGCCACAAAAAGTGGCGAAACTCCCCAAGTAGCACTTGACATCCTTAAAATTTTAAAAGAAAATGGCCCCATCAAAGTCCTTTTCTCATCAATAAAAGGTCGTTTGTTTATCACTTTCCCTTGGCAGGCTCAATACACAATGGTGAACATTGAAAATGACAAAGGCTTATCAGAAAACCTATTTAATGGATTTGAAAAGCAATTCAGGTTTATTGATACTTGCGCAAAGACCCTAAAGGCATAGGCAAAACTTCGGTTTTGTAACTTCGGTTTTGTAACTTCGGTTTTGCGAGTTAAATTTGACGCAAAACAAGTTATGAATCCATTCCAAATCTCAGGATATGTAGAAGAAAAGTACTTCTGCGACAGGATAACCGAAACAGAGACTCTTGTTTCGAGCCTGAAAAATGGTAGAAACACTGTTGTTTATGGATGGAGAAGATTAGGAAAGTCAGCATTACTTCATCATGTTTTAGCCAAGTTGAGAAAAGAGAAGTTTGTTGGTATTTATGCCGATTTATACGGCACTAAAAACATGCAACAGGCTATTGAAACCATTGCCGAAGCACTGATGCAACAAGGAAGCTCAACCGCTGGGATTGGCAAAAAACTCAGTCAATTGCTAGGCAGAATTGGTGCTTCAATAAGCTTTGATCCATTCACTGCCATGCCTTCTTTAAAATTCAACTTAAATACCGAAGCGCAATCAGGGGAGCATAACCTCACCCTACTTTACGAATATCTAAACGAGAATCATAAAAATGTTGTGGTGGTTCTTGATGAGTTTCAGCAAATAACGCAATACAAGCACGGTCACAACCCCGAAGCCATCTTTCGTTCTTTGATGCAGCGTTTTCCAAAAATCAGGTTTGTTTTTTCAGGAAGCCATCGTGGTTTAATGCTCTCAATGTTTGGTGATATCAACCGCCCTTTCTACAAGAGTTGCGATATGCTTTTAATTGATTCAATTCCGCTTGAAACTTACAATGAGTTTGCCCAAAAGTGGATGAAATACAAAGGTCCGGGGATTGAAAGCTCATTGTTTGAAAACATATACAATTGGGCCAACGGCCAAACACTGTATGAAAAAGGAAAAGCCATTTCCCAAGAAACATTGAATGAAGTTTATACAGAACTTATCAATCAAGAATCACATTATTTTCAGCACATAAATGATTTGCTCACACCAAAGCAATCTGATGTTATGATTGCTATTGCAAAAGAGCAAATTGTTGATTCTCATACTTCAAATGCATTTTTAAGCAAACACAATTTGGGCTCATCAGGTGGTGTAATAAGGGTACTAAATTCTCTTGAAAGTAAAGCGCTTATTATTAAAACCAAAGAAGGATACAGAATTCATGACACCTTGCTTTCTAGGTGGTATGAGGGGTTTTAGCTGTCTTACAGCTTTTCTTTTTCTGATTGAAATGTCGGACGTTTAAAAACGTCGGACATCAATACCGACAAGAGGCGCCTGCTTCAAAGCGAGTGGTAACTATGTTCTGCTAATCTTTAAATTTTTGGAAATAGCTCAGATCAACTTCATAAACCACTTTTGGCTTGAGCCCAAGTTTTACTTTTTCGAACATTTCAACGAGTTTTTTACCATCTACAAGCTCAACAGGCGGTGCGCCATCCCTATTGGCTTCTTTTTCTGCTTCATTTGAGAATGTGCCAGTTGTCAAAATGATGCCTTTCTCTGCTCGTCCAATCATTGCGTTTCTAAAGTCTCCAACCATTGCTCGCGAAACTGTTCCTTTATATCTTTTACATTGAAAGAGCACTTTAAAACTTACAAATGGATTTATTTCCAGAGTTCCATAGCCGTCAATTCCACCGTCATGGGATTGGCCGGTGACTTCCACATTCTCAAAACCATGTTCTCTTAATAGCTCTTTGCAAATGTTCTCAAACCCTGAAGGACTTAAATCCTGTAGGACTCCAAGTAGACCTTTTTCTGCATTCAACTCTAATTCATCAGGAGTGCTTTCTTCTTGGTCTTCAACAATTTGTTTGCTATCCTTATCCTTTCTTGCTGCCTGATTAATCTCTACCCACTTTAAAAAAAGTTTGTGAGAATCATTATAGTTGAGAAATGTCTTTTTCCCTTTTTCAGTCAGTTTCCAAGTTCCGCGCTCTGATGAATCGAGTAGTCCTTCCCAAACCAAGTATTGACGAGCCCATGCAACTTGATTATGAAACCGATTGGTACCTGACTTCAAAGTTTCATCCAGCACGGATTCTCTCAGTATTTCATTCTCTGAAATCTTTTTAGAAACTTCTTTTGGTTTACCCGAATAGCCCAAATCCCTTAATGCGTCAAGCAATGGCCCGAACCACTTTACAAACTCTGCGCTACTCTTTCTCTTTGCCATAAATCAACTTTCTTCAAATATACACGACCAGCGCAGAGCGCTTAATTGATGTTTCGTCACGACGCTGGAGCATCGCAACAGCGAGTGTAATAAAAGCGGCTTGCTTCAAAGCAAGTGGCAATAGTGCACTTTGAGCGTATCCGGAACTCGTTTTGAAACGAGCTCCAATATTTATTGACTTGGAACCTTAGTCACAAGACCAAAAAACTAACCCGAAAATGAAAACGCGGTGAAAGCCAGTTTTATTCACCGCGTGTATTGCGGGGAATAGATCAACTTTCTTCAAAAATACATGACCAGAACAGAGCAATTAAATGCTGTTTAGGCACGACGCTGAAACTTTGAGAGAGCGCAAGTCCAATCCGCGCTCAGCCACAAATCCTAATAAGATTTGGAATTCCAGCACCTATACCTTATCCTGTAAACATGGATAATTTAACATTCAAACGACGATTAATAGACTTTTTTGAAAGACATGACAAGAACAACCTTGGACTTGTAGATAATATTTCAAAGCAGTATGCCGGAAATGAGCAAGCTGTATTTGAGACTTTAAATCAATTCTACACCGAAAAGAAAAGTGGTGTAAGCCGTGAGCAAATTAAGCAAGAATTAAGTACTCATAGCCCTATAATGGGTCAAAGTGTTGGCAGGGGTTCGATTTAAACTAGCTGCCATAAATCGCAACCTTCCGTTTTGGACGATCTTTTGGTCGTCCTTTTTCGTAATCTTTAAGTTGGTTAGGCTTTATATGGCGTACGCTTTGAAAACCTCGGACATCAAGAAAAAAGCTGCTTGCCTCACAGCCAGTGGTAACTAAGCACTTTGTGATGTGAAAGCCGCAAATACTTTTCCTTATTTTATCTTTGAAAATATGAGAATAATTATAGGGTTTCTGATTATAGCTTTTGGTTTTGTCAGTTGCTCCACGGTTTACCAGCCTAAAACCGTTTACACGCCTACTGTTGATTCAACTAAAAAGTCAGAAGTAAAACTTATTGGTGGATTTGATGCCATTGAAATACAAGGGGCTAAATTGCTTGACGATCATAACATTGTTTTTCTCGAGTATAGTTATGATTTTCAGAATCGTGGCCACTATCACAATCTCGGTGAATTCTTTTCAAATAAACAATATTTTGGTTTGGGGTATGGTAGAAAATTTGACGGTAACCTCGGAGATCACTTTTTAGGTGCTTCCTTTGGATTTACAAACCGAAAAAATACATCTTATTACCAAGGCCGTTATTCTGGTGAAGGGCACTCGGAACTTAATATTAATAATGCCAGTCATTACAATTTTAGAATTACCTACTCTTACAAATTCACACCAGAGTTTAGTTTTCAAATAACTCCATTTTTTGACCTTTGTTACGCCCCTTATCTTTCTTATGGTTGGTCTGTTACCGATTATGTTTGGAATAATTCGCTGGGATACCATGTAAGCCCACACAAATCACTTTTTGGAATTGTAGGATTACAGGGTTCGTTTTATCCATTAAAGTATGTTCAAGCCAGTTTTGGAATTAAATATCCATCTTTTGTACGCACTGGCGAATACCAAAAAACGTATTTGAATGAGTTAAGCCAAGATCGCTACAAAAATGAATATTACAACATGTTTACCCACGAGATTATTTATGCTAGGGCCATAATTTGGCTCAGGTTTAAAAATTGATTGTTGTTGGGATAATAGACTCATAATCAATTCTCTATTCTAAACATTTAGCATTTTAATAATCTTTGGTGATCTTGTTGGTTCCTTGATAATGAAAAACAAAGCGTGCCCTTAATGATAGTGCTTTAGCTGTTGATGCACATTAAACATCAACCCAAAGTACGGTTACATAAACAGACTATTTACCCTAAGTTTGCTTACATGAGATTACTACTGGCTATTTTAATCACAAGTATATTTTTATATAGTTGTACTAGCACTGTTTACCAGCCTAAAACCGAGTATGCGCCAATACTTACGCCTCAAAAGCCGGCCGAACTGCGGCTAATAGCAGGCTTTCAAGCATTTGAAATTCAACCTGCCATACTATTAAATGAGAAACATATTGTTTTTTCTAGTATTTCTGTGGTTCCAGATTCACAAGATTTGTCACAATTCGTAGCCCCAAAAAATTATTATTTTTCTACTGGTTATATGCGCCATTTTTATCGTGGGCAAATAGATCACATACCTTATTTATCATTGGGCTATGGTACCACTCGTTCTCTTAATTTTAGCGTACCAAAGTTTAAATATAGAATTTGGGCCAAACAGTTAAACATTAAGTTTGGATATAATTTACGAATTAAAAGTGGGAGTAAATTCAGTTCAATTACCCCGTTTTTCGACTTCAACTACGCTACTAACTTTAGGTTTCAGCAATCATTATATGAGTTTGGAGCAAACGGAGGAGACTACGCCAACTCTAAACCATTTCAACTTTTTTATGGTATTGCGGGCTTGCAATATTCATTTCACGAATTTGCTGGGGTTCAATTAAGTGTTGGTTTTAAGCAGGCTTTGCAGTTTATAAAACCAACAATTGAATACAGCCGAACAGGAATCACCAATCCCATTTTTACAAATGAATTAAACTTTCATTATTCAAGTGAAGTATTTTATTTACGCGCTATAATACCATTTGGATTTGGCAGCAAAGCGCGCTTACCCCTTGCATCAGCCTTTTGTTTATAAACTTAATGACATTTTACTGTTTTAATTGATTGCGCAATTTTTTGTTATAAAATCCATATTTAAGTTGCTAAGAACCCAAAAAGCATTAACACTTAATCTCATTAACTAAGCCATAAATACTACCACTTAACAAAGCCTTAAACCTTTACAAAAAAAACTGCGGTATGAGCAGAAAAAACTGGACCGATGAAAAGCTGTATAATCGTTTATTGACCAATAAAACTAAAAAAACCTATTGGGAAAATATTAGAGAGTTGAGGAAACGCCCCAACCCATATGTGTTTAAAAAAGCGGTTGAACTCATGAAAAATGGTTCCGAAAAAGAAATGAATATTGGAGTTGATATATTAGCTCAATTGGGGGCAAGACCAAGGTACCGTCAAAACGAAATTATTGAAATCTGTTTCGGTTTGCTTGAAAAAAAACGCTCTCCGCAGATGCTTGAATCAATTTTGTCAGCCATAAGTCATAACAACGAAAATTTAAATCAGGCTCAAATTCAAGCACTTACACATTTCAAAAATCATAATTATCAGTATGTAAAGTTTGCATTAGTTCAGACCCTTGCTGGCTTAGAACAAAAAAAAGCCATTGATACTTTAATTGAATTAAGCCGCGACAAAAATTCAGAAATAAGAGATTGGGCCACTTTTAGTCTCGGAACTCAGATTAGAACAAAAAGTAGCGAAATAAGCCATGCGCTATGGGAACGAATAAACGACAAATCTGAGTTGGTACGGTTTGAAGCCATTGCCGGTTTGGCTAAAAGGCAAGACAAAAACTTAAAAGAAGTTTTGATAAAGGAGCTAAAAAACATAAACCACAATGGCCAAATAATTCTTGAAAGCATTGAAGATTATGGCGATCTTGATTTTATAGAGTTATTAGAAAATAAAATCGAAATCAATAATAAAACCCATACCATTGATAAGGCTTTATTGATAGAAACGCTTGAAAACCTAAAAAAGAAAAAATAATGAAATACGCATACACAATTATTTATGTCAGCAATGTTTCTGAGACCATTGCTTTTTACGAAAAAGCATTTGGTTTTGCTAAAAAATTCATTACCCCAGAAAACGATTATGCCGAACTCATTTCGGGCGAAACCACAATTGCATTTGCATCGATTGAACTTGGAAACTCAAATTTTAGCGAAGAATTTCAGGCAACATCGTTGAATAATAAGCCCTTTGGAGTAGAATTAGCCTTCACCAGCGAAAACATAGATCAAGATTTTAAAAATGCAATTGACGCCGGCGCCACTGTTTTTGAAGCTTTAACCGAAAAACCTTGGGGACAAAGGGTAGGATATTTAAGAGATAATAATGGCTTTTTAATTGAAATTTGCACGCCAATTAAACCATAACAATTAATGGTTGTAAACGCCCAGTATCAATTGCTCGCACCAAAGCGTAATAGAACAATCAACTGCTCTCTTGATCAATCCGAGACATTTTAGCTTTTGTGGTAAAGTCACCAATACCCATCTAAGTTTCAATCTCAAAATCGAATTAAAGGGTGAACTATTTTCTGTACTCAATAGATTAACGCCTGTGGTTTGCTAGAATAAAATACTTTTGAAAAAATTGGCTCATGACAATTTAAAACCCAAGTTATTGAACTCATATTTTACCCTCATCAAGCTATGCATTATTGGTGGTTTGATGGTTTCATGCACGTCAAAAAATAATGATTACACGATTAATGTGTATCAAACATCTCAAGCTGGTGATAATCTAAAATTAATTACAAACGCCGCAACAAAACCTACTCATTCTAATGCTAAAAAGCTCAGCTTAAAAATTAATACTGATATAAAACATCAGGAATATGTCGGCTTTGGCGCATCTTTTACCGAGTCTTCGGCATGGAACCTTGCCACTATTGCTGAGACCAAAAGAATAGAAGTACTTACACGCCTTTTTAGTCCTACAAATGGAGCAGGATTTTCACTTACACGAACGCATATCAATAGCAGTGACTATTCTAATGGCCACTACACCTATGTAGATTCAGGTGATGTAAGTCTCTCAACTTTTAGTGTAAATGAAGACATGAAAGGTTTTACTGGTCAAGAAAATGATCAGGTAAGGGGCGTTGAATTAATTAGACCAGACTATGACCTTATTCCGATGATATTAGAAGCTCAAAATATTGAGGGCGCCGACTTTAAAATTATTGCGTCTCCTTGGAGTCCGCCATCGTGGATGAAAACTGGAGAAACCTCAGAAATGACCAATGGTACCTTAATGCCCAAATACTATGGGGTTTGGGCAAAATACCTTTCAATGTTTGTAAGCGCTTATGCAAAACAAGGCATTAAGTTGTGGGGAATTACGCCACAAAATGAGCCCCTACATGCGCATGATGCACGCTGGGATAGCAATGGCCTAACCCCCGAGCAGGGCAGAGTTTTTTTACAAGATTATTTAGGACCACAGCTTGTAAAAGATGGTCATCTCAAATTAAATGATTTAGAAGCTGGTTTACGTGTTATAATTTACGATCATAATAAATCTTCAATGCTTAATTATGTATCAGCCACTTATAACGATCCTGAAGCAGCCAAATATGCTTGGGGTACTGGGTTTCATTGGTATGCTAATTCTGAGCTTGATGAAAACGGCTGGTTTGCCAAAGAATTGGATTCTTTAAGGCTAACTTGGCCTACCAAAGGCATGATTCATACAGAATCGAGCATTGATATTGATGCTAAAGACCCTGTAGGTCAATATTGGAGAGAAAGTACCGACTATGCTGGGACTTTTGTACCATTCGAAACTTATGTCTATGATATTATTACCGACATGAATCATGGCGCTCAGGGCTACATTGAGTGGTGTATGATATTAAGTCATAAAGGTCAGCCCAACCCTTATAATAACTTTAATAGCGCACCAATACTAATAAATCCAGACACCTATGAAATTATATATACGCCGCTGTATTACCTACTAAGTCATTTCAGTAAGTTTATTAGACCTGGGGCGCAAAGAATAGAACTAACCGGAAATAAACATAATGGAATTATATACACAGCTGCTATTAACCCTAATGGAACCATTGCCGTTGTAATATTTAATAACACTAATGAGCCAGTTGAACTTGATCTAAACCTAAAATCTAACACCACTACAGTACAGTTGGCGCCAATAACCTTGCAAACCATTACTTTTACTAAAGCCCAAACAACTAAATAAAACCTTTAACAATACTTATTTCGGTCAAATTATAGAGCCACTTATACCGAAACACCTTTGGAGTAAAATTAAAGGCTATAAGCTCAATAATTGGCGTTTGTAACATCAACACTCTCAAAAGGATTTAGTCTTCGTTTTGTTTCAAAATATGCCATAGTATTTATAGCTTCACTAAAAAATTATAATTAACGCGACAATGAAACCTCCTTTTTAGGCAACCTAAAACACGTAAAAACCATTGAATATTTAAACAGCCTTTTCTAAATGAAGCACTTCTTATCATTCATCTTACTCACTATTGCAGTTGCAACATTATCAGCTTGTAACAACATAGGTAGAAATGAGCCAAATTTTCACAACTCCAATTACCGAGTTGGCGATTGGGTAAATGATCAACTTAGCGATACACTTCATTTTATTGATGATACTGAAATGATAAGAAAATGGGGCTCAAGTTTTAATGAAGTATACAAATACCGTATTGAAAATGACATACTTTTTATAAAACTGCCTGATGGTGAATACGAAACAAAGCATTCAATTTTAGAACTTGAAAGCAATACAGCAAAGCTCGCCAATATGTACTTCACCAATGGTTTTCAAGATAATTCGGGAGTTTTTACGAAAAAAGAATAACATTATAGGGGTATCGGAATTGATACCACAAGACATTTCGATGGAATGAATTCCATCGTTTCTGATAAGTAACGAGCGATTTCAATCGCTCGCACTAAGGATGAAATAAGCGAAAAACTCAATTTTTAACTTTAAGGTACAACTCCCGATACCCTTATAACATTATTTGAATCTATGAATAGCTATATAAAACTGATTAGATTCTTTTTAGCCTTAGAAACTAAAGGCAGCCACAACCCAAAATTGAGCAAATGGTACAATTATCCAGTAAAATCATTTACTGTATTTCAATCTGTATTCTTATTGGTTCTAATTCCTGCTTATTCAATTTTAATATCATGCGATTTATCTAGCGATCAAGTTGTTATTAGTATACTTCTCTCCTTTCCAGTACTTTTAACTATTAATACGCTTATATATTCTAAAAGCACATATCTTAGGAATATAGATATTAAGTCTATTTCG
>JBMYOR010000035.1:0-12548 GCA_049599535.1 Bacteroidia bacterium
CCAAAGGTATTTCAAACCAAAGGTACTAAGCCTTTTTTTGTTCACGGCAAGACACTGGGCAGCGTTCCGCTTAATGTTCACGTGCCTTTCTCCAAAACTACATTAGACTATACTAAGTGTAGAAAGGAAAATAAACGGGAGGAATAGGTATTTCATGTTGGATGTTTTTTGCTTTTAACAGGTGACAATAAAAATTGTTGAAATTTAAAAACCTGAGTTCGAATAATAAAATGAGAACTATAATATCAATTTTTACTCTATAATCTGAGTACTTGTTAGCAAGTTTATTTTTAAAACGAAGTAACCTGCTATATGAGTACGTATACAGCTTTTGGTAAATCCCGCTCAAGCCGCTCGGGCTCTTCATTTTGGCATTGCCCCAAAACGAAGCAAAAACTCTAGAACTCAGTAAACTTACTCCCTTCGGTCGCTTCAAACATCGACTGAGTTCCGTGCGCTTTTACCCAAAACCTTTTATCCGTTTTAATTGAACCAAATCTCACTTGAAGCTTAAAATTGAGATCAGTGTTGAAATTTTAGGCAAATTAATGAATCTGCTTTTGATTCTTTTTTCAAATGATTCGATTTAGAGTGGCCAAATGTTTCATGCAGAAAAATAAGAATACACAAAGTGCTCAAAGTTTTTTAAGGGTTATTCTTAAGAGACCATACGTGCTGATTGTGAGAAACTTTTTGGGTTTTGAAATGAAACAAAAAAGCCGCTCCAAATTAATGAAACGGCTTTTGATTTATGTAGTGGTGTTATATTCTACATTCCCATCATGCTTGGGTCCATGCCACCCATTCCGCCACCTGGCATTGCCGGAGCTTCGTCTTCAGGCTCATCAACCAATACACAAGCAGTAGTTAGTAACATACCTGCAACTGATCCAGCGTTTTCAAGAGCAACTCTTGTAACTTTTGTTGGGTCAATTACACCAGCAGCATACATGTTTTCAAATACATCAGTTCTTGCATTGTAACCGAAATCGTCAGCACCAGTTCTTACTCTTTCTACTACGATAGAACCATCAGCTTCGCCAGCGTTAACAACGATTTGACGCAATGGAGCTTCTAATGATTTTCTAACAATAGCTACACCAGTTGCTTCGTCTTCGTTTGAAGTTTCAACGTTATCAAGCGCAGCAATGCAACGAATAAGGGCAACACCGCCACCAGGAATAATTCCTTCTTCAACAGCAGCTCTTGTTGCATGTAGTGCATCATCAACTCTGTCTTTCTTCTCTTTCATTTCTACTTCGCTCATTGCGCCTACGTACAATACAGCTACACCACCTGACAATTTAGCCAAACGCTCTTGTAGTTTTTCTTTGTCGTAGTCAGAAGTAGTGTTTTCAATCTGAGCTTTAATCTGGTTAACTCTAGCTTGAATATCTTCTGAAGTTCCTTTACCATTTACAATTACAGTGTTGTCTTTGTCAATAGTGATTTTTTCAGCTTCACCAAGGTGAGAAAGATCTGCTTGGTCTAATTTGAAACCAGTTTCTTCTGAGATAAGGGTTCCACCAGTAAGAATTGCGATGTCTTGTAACATTGCTTTTCTTCTATCGCCAAAACCAGGAGCTTTTACAGCAGCAATTTTTAGTGTTCCACGGATTTTGTTTACTACTAAAGTAGCAAGTGCTTCGCCTTCAACTTCTTCAGAAATAATTACTAATGGACGACCAGACTGAGCTGTTTTTTCTAATACAGGAAGCATATCTTTCATGTTAGATATCTTCTTGTCGTAGATAAGAATGTAAGGATTCTCTAAATCAGCTTCCATTTTCTCTGTATCAGTTACAAAGTATGGAGATTGGAAACCTCTATCGAACTGCATACCTTCTACAGTGTCAACATAAGTTTCAGTTCCTTTAGCTTCTTCAACAGTGATAACGCCTTCGTTACCTACTTTTTTCATTGCTTCAGCAATAAGACTACCTATCTCGCTATCGTTATTAGCTGAAATAGTACCTACTTGTTGAATTTTGGTAGTGTCGTCACCAACTTCTTGGCTTAAACCTTTAAGTCCACCAACAACACTAGAAATAGCTTTATCAATACCACGTTTCAAATCCATTGGATTTGCACCAGCAGCTACGTTCTTTAATCCAGAATTAACAATTGCTTGAGCTAAAACGGTAGCCGTTGTTGTTCCATCACCAGCCACATCAGCAGTTTTAGAAGCAACTTCTTTTACCATTTGCGCGCCCATGTTTTCAACTGGGTCACTTAATTCAATCTCTTTTGCTACAGTAACACCATCTTTGGTAATTGCAGGAGAACCGAATTTTTTATCAATTACTACGTTTCTACCTTTTGGTCCTAAAGTTACTTTTACAGCATTAGCCAAAGCGTCAACGCCTTGTCTTAAACCGTTTCTTGCTTCTGCATCAAATTTTATTTGCTTAGCCATTTATCTTTTAATTTTTGATTTTTAAAAATGTATTTGTGAAATAGATTATGCTAATATTCCAAGAATATCAGATTCTCTCATAATCAAGAGCTCTTTGCCGTCAATTGTTACTTCAGTACCAGCGTACTTTCCGTAAAGAACTGTATCTCCAGCTTTAACTGTCATTTCTACTTTGGTTCCGTTTTCTACTTTACCAGGACCAGCAGATACTACAGTACCTTGTTGTGGTTTTTCCTTTGCGGTATCAGGAATAATAATACCAGAAGCAGTAGTTGTTTCAGCAGCAGCAGGTTCAACTAGAACTCTGTCAGCTAAAGGTGTAATGCTTGATGCCATGTTCTATTTTTTATTTTAAATGTTAGTTTGTTACAGCCCCGTCTCTCTAATTCTATGCCAAGTGCTATTTAGCTCCTTTTTGTTTGAAACAATGGTAAAATTGGCAGTAGCTATTTTAAAACATGGCTCAATAACTGCAAAATGCCGTTTTATTTGCCATTTTGGTCTATGACATTTTTTCCATTTATGTCATGTCAGCTTATTTACCCCAAAGTGTCATGCATTTTTGAATAAACAATTCAATTTACGTTTATGCCAACATTTAAAACTTGCCTACAAAATGAATCATGAAACTTGTAGTGGTAAAAATGTACTCACATAATTACAATCAATGCTTATAAATGATTACCAAAATGCGCAACATGCTTGCATAATAGGGCTACCTACAAAATGCGCCAGTTTAGGATAAATACAAAACTTTTTACCAATGGCACAATTAAATAATATCGCAGCACATTAATGCCACAGAAGCAAGGTATTCCTTTTAATACAATCAATTATCAGGTAAAATAGACTGCGGGGCTTGGTAAGGATTCATTTTAAAAATAGCAATTACACTTTACCCAGTTTTATAGACTTTTTAAATACTCAGCCAATTGTTTAAACTGTTTGGCTTGCGTAAATTTTTGAGCAATTAGGTTGTAAGCATTTTCGCCCATCTCGTTTAATAAATCATAGTTTTTATAAACTGATCTGATTTGTTGGCTAATGGCATCAATATCTTCAAAAGGCGAGAGCAAACCTGTTTGGCCATGCACTACCAACTCAGGATTACTGCTAATATCAAAAGCTATTACCGATTTTTTGTGTGCCATGGCTTCAGCAATTGCATAGCCAAACCCTTCCCAGCGGGCGGTATGCACATACACGTCAATCTGGTTAAAAAATGAATAAATATCACTTATTTCATCCAAAAACTCAATGTAAGATTCCAGCTTATGCTGCTTTACTAAAGCAAGTAATTCATCTTTTTGGTTTCCGCCACCGGCAAACAGCCATTTAAATGCTAAACCCTTGCTCTTTAGTTTTAAGGCAATGGTAATGGCGTAATCATAACCTTTTTGGTAAGTAAGCCTGCCTAAAGTACCAATAGTAAATACTTTTTGTGCTGTATTACTTATGCCAACGGGCAGCTCTACACCATTGGGTATTACGGTTACCCTATTTTCTAATACATGGCCATTTAAGTTTTGTAAAAAGGTTTGCTTTGTGGCCAATGAGTTGGTAATCACATGGCTTACCATTTTACCAAATATCCAACTATTGAGCAGTGTGTTTTTTACCGGTAATGCGCTGCCTCTGCGATAAATTATATGGCTTACCCCAGCCGATTTGGCCACTGGCGCACATAGTTTAACTTCAGGTGATGCATTTATAATTACGGTTTCAACTTCGGTTCTTCTAAAATAGCTTCTTAAAGCCTGCTTTTTATTCGGGTTAAAAAAGCTTAGGTTTTTAACTTCAAGATGGCTGAGTTCAATAGCTTTAAAGTTTTCTAGTTTTTTCCAAAGCCTAC
Organism: Bacteroidia bacterium; assembly: GCA_049599535.1. Classification (GTDB taxonomy): domain Bacteria; phylum Bacteroidota; class Bacteroidia; order CAILMK01; family JACPUW01; genus JACPUW01. The sequence goes on from JBMYOR010000035.1 coordinate 4,269, forward strand.
CGTTTCGGTGGGCCAATACACACACTTTAAATCCGCTTTGGCTTAAAAAAACAGCATTTTGATAAAACCACTTTTCGCCACCACCCCAAAATTGAGTAGTATTTATTAGGCAAATATTCATAAGCTGGCTTTTCTTACTTTATAGTGTTTTAAAAAGGCGGCATAGGCCGAATATTTGCACACCAACCAGCCCATTTTACCATCTAAAAAACCAAGTTTTAGCACATACATTTTTAAAAACTTACCCAACGGATGCAAGTACAATTGAAACCAGCTTGATGTTTTTCCTTTATTCAATTTGTTTTGAGCCTTAATACTCGAAAACTTTTGAACCGTATCTAAATGTTGCTCAACCGTATAAAATGAGTAATGCAATAAATCGCCCTTAAGCTTTATTACATTAGTATTTGGTAACATAATAACTTTATCGTGGGGGTTTTCGCCACCCCAATCACCCTTGCGTCTATCCCACAAACGTAGCTTGGTATCGGGATACCAACCACAGTGCTTAATCCATTGGCCACAGTATTGCGTAAGTCTATTAAAACTATAGGCATCGGCTTGCCAATTGTGCTTAGTTGCCAATATATTTTTGGTCAACTGCTCGTCAAGTGCTTCGTCAGCATCAAGAGATAATATTACATTATTACTAGCCATGGCCATTGCCCTATTTTTCTGCTCAATATGTCCATCAAAACTATGCTGCTCAAAGCGCACACCAAGTTGCTTGCAAATGGCTGGTGTTTTATCGGTTGAGTAAGAGTCAAGCACCAAAATTTCATCGGCAATAGGCCGCACTGAACCTATGCACCGCTCAATATTTTTTTGCTCGTTAAAGCAAATTATTACCGCCGAAATTTTAACGCGCATGGCTGCGAAGATGACCAATTACACCCACTTTTTGTTATTCTCATAAACATTGCCCCTTTTGCTTTGAAGTTTTAAAACATAGCGTCAGTTTTAACTAGGTTTGAATCTAAAATGTATCTATGCTTTTCAAAAGCTCATCTTCAATAATCTAACTCAGAATATTGTATTACAGCATTAATAAAATTGGCAGCGAAATGAATTACAATTGCATTGTTTTTTGGTTGAATTACCATTACACCTTTATTTTAATTCATCTTTGAAAAAATATGAATCTGCCCCCTTTAATTAGCTCAATAATTAATGCAAATGCCCAACGGCCTTATGTGTTTATTCTGCTTATTCATGTGGGATTTTATTTTATAAATCATCCTATACCTAAACTTAGCGATGAAGCCGCCTATGTTGATATTGCCTCCCAAATAGCCGACGGTAATATTCCGCATGCAAGTCATACTTTTTTTGATAGATACACTACTATATTTTCACTAGCCCTGTTTACAAAACTATTGGGCTACAGCCGCTTTGTGATACACGCAGGTAATCTTTTGGTATTTGCACTTTCGTTACCGCTTATTTTTAATATTCTCAAAAGGCTTCATAAACAAAATGCCGTATTAATCTTAATGATTTACGGCTTGCACCCGGCTACTTTCTTTTTTATTAAAGATTGCCACCCCGATTTGTACTTCTCGGTTTTTACCACTTTATCGTTTTTATTATACACCCTGTTTATTGCCGCAGGCAGAAAGCTAAAGCACTTTGCGGCCTTTATTACCGCATTGTTTATTACTTTTATTACCAAAGAAACTGTATTAATACCTACTATAGCCTTTGCACTAATTGGTGTTATTTATTACAAAAAAGTATTTACTCTTAAACTTATAATCTTTGCCTTTTTACTTTTGGCTCTGTGTGCCATTTGCTATCAAACCATTGCTAACGCTTTTGATACAACACTTTTAGAACGCATTACCCATACCAAACAAGGTATTACCAACGCCACACTTAACACTATTAGTAGTAACAAAAACTATCTTTTAAATAGGTTTACAAGCCGTTTATATGATATTTTATTTATTTCGAAGCAAACGCAATTTTTAGCAATTGGCGTGGTTCCGGCCTTTTACTTTTTAACTACTAGATTTAAAAACGTTTTTACCACGTCGGCCGCTGTATTATTTTTAGTAGGCATTACCTACTTATCGTTTGGCTCAGTATCGTTTAGCAGCTATGTACCTATTAAACTTAGCACTAGATTTTGGATATTTTTAATTGCACCCTTTGCAGTACTTATTGCTCATTTTATTAGAATTAAACAACAAACTACGCTGGTACTACTTATAGTTTACCTACTACTGCATATTACCCCAAACAGGTATTTACACATATATTTTGCCATTAGTTTAATATTTGTTGCTTTTTGGATTTATAATATTAATCGTAAAAAGGCATATGTAAAATCAATACCATGGCTACTATTTTTTATGAGTATTTATATTTCGTTAACCCAAAATTACACTAGAAACAAAGAGCCCAAAAGCTTAAAAATGGCCATAGCTAAAAATGGCATTACTACCCTTTACGTTGACGATAGACTTAATAATTGGAACTACGTTTTATTAGAAGGGCATAAAACAAATGTTCATTTTAAACCATGGCAGCAACAAAACCCCACTGGCTATTACTGGAAAACCAACATGCGCAAAATGCAAAACTCAGAATTCGTAAAGCAAAAGCACGACACCCTTTTTTATGATGGTATAAATGCATTATTATATTTTAAGTAATTGGGCTATAGGGAGTTGTAATATAAAATTAAAAAATGAATTTTTTGCTTATTTCATCATTAGTGCGGGCGATTGAAATCGCTCGCTTTTGATTAGGAACGATGGACTTCAGTTCATCGCGGTGCTTGTGGTAGTATTACCGATACCCCTTCTTTTTTTATAAAGCCTGATGCCCAACATAGCCCTACTATACAAAAAAAACCTTCATCGCTTACAACTACTGGCAATGGTGATTTAGGCAAGTATCTTTTTTTACTGGCTTAATAAGCATATAGCTACTTTAGCAGCTTTTAAATGGTAAAGAGTTAATAACAAAAGCATTTTATAAAACCTTTTATTATCAAGCATACTCATACAGCATTAAATGCCTAACCACGCTATGCTGTATTTTAATAACACAACTTGCACTTATGAGAAGTGAAATCACTAAAAAGGACTTTTTTGTAGCGCTTGCCATAGGTATTGCTTTATTAATTCCCTATGAGTACTATATGAAAACGGTTGAATATTGGCCCGCTGGTTATGATGTGGCTAGCTATGATATGTGGGCTGATTGGCGCGGAAAAGTAGATGACCTTAGCGAAGATGATATAGTAATTGTTGGATCATCGCGCGGACATTTTGACATTAACATACATTTATGGGACTCCATTACAGGGGTACGCCCTATAATGTTGGCTTATCCTGGTAGTTCTCCTTACCACATTATTGAAGATTTGGTTGAAAAATCAGATTTTAAAGGCTTATTAGTTATAAGTACAGCTCCAGGCCTTTTTTATACCATAGAAGGCAGCTGGGGCGCAAATCAAGGCAAAACTCTAGTTGACCATTATTACAACAGAACCTATGCACAGCGCTTTAGTAATGAAGTTTATAAGCTTATTGACCCACTTTTTAGCTACACTCAGGGTACTGATTTAAATTTAACAAGCTTAAAAGATCGCATACCCTTAAAAAATAGAGAAGGCGTACACGGTGAACGAATATGGCCCCCAATGGTAAACATGGATAAATACCGAAACGTAAGGATGATTAAGCAAATGGAAACTGATAGCGCATTACAAAAACAACAAACAGATATTTGGTTTAGCCCAAACCCAAAAAATAAATATGCCGATAGCGTTGATACAGTTTTAGGTTTTTATGTAAACCTTGTAAAAAAACACAAAGAAAAAGGTGGAAGAGTTGCTTTTATAAGACCTCCGGTATCAGATTATTACCTTGAAATGGAACCCCGGCTTTACCCAAGAGAAAAGTATTGGGACAGAATGCTCAAAGAGAGCAGCTGTATTGGCTTTCACTTTAAAGACCATACTAAAACCCAAAATATGGAACCACCAGAATGGTCGCACCTAAACCGAAATGACGCCGATATATTCACAGAAAGTGTAATTGAGTTTGTTAAAGCCAACCAATTACTATAATACAAGCACATGTTATTTAACTCACTTGGTTTCTTTGTATTCCTAATAATTGTATTAATTTTTTATTACATAATACCCCTAAACTGGAAACAGAAAAAAGGCATGCTGCTTTTGGCAAGTTATGTTTTTTATGGCTTATGGAATCCTCCGCTTATTTTGCTTTTATGGATTTCTACAATGGTTGACTGGACAGCTGGTAACAAAATGGCGCTTACCAGCGATAAAAGCAAAAGGCGGTTTTGGCTTTTACTTAGCGTTTTTGTAAACCTAGGCTTTTTAATATTTTTTAAATACGGCAACTTTTTACTTGAAAACTTCCAGGCCTTACTAAGCTTGGTAAATGTAGCCTATAACCCACCAAAGTGGGATATTCTTTTACCAATGGGTATCTCGTTCTATACGTTTCAAACCATGAGCTACACTATTGATTTGTATAAAAACAGAATGAAACCCGCAAAAACTTTTTTAGACTTTGCCCTATATGTTACTTTTTTTCCGCAACTTGTAGCCGGCCCAATTGTGCGTGCCGATGAGTTGGTTCCGCAATTCTACGAGCCTAAAAAGGCTAGTCAAAAGCAATTTTTTTTAGGCCTTTTATTATTAACCATTGGTCTATTTCAAAAAACGGTATTTGCCGATAGCCTACTAAGTGGCGTTTCTGATCGTGTTTTTGATTCAGGTGATTTATTGCTTTCGCTAGATGCCTGGACCGGAGTTTTGGCTTTTTCAGGACAGATATTTTTTGATTTTGCAGGTTATTCGCTGTGCGCCATTGGTATTGCCTTAATGCTTGGCATATTATTGCCCGATAACTTTAGGTACCCTTATGGCAGCATTGGCTTTTCAGAACTATGGAATAGATGGCACATATCATTATCATCATGGCTGCGTGATTATTTATATATTCCATTGGGTGGTAATAGAATTGGCGTAAGCAGAACCTATATAAACCTAATGATGACCATGCTCATTGGCGGCTTATGGCACGGTGCAGGTTGGAACTTTGTAATATGGGGTTTTCTGCACGGTTTCTACTTAATTGTTGAAAGACTCCTTAAAAATGTGATACAAATAAAACCCAAAAACATTGTTTTTAAACTCATACTAGCTCTTCTCACCTTTACAGCAGTTAATATTACTTGGGTGTTTTTTAGGGCTCATGATTTTATTACAGCTATTAATATTATTGGTTCAATGTTTGGCATACATGGCGAGAAAGCTAAACTTGCCACTAATAATATTGTTTTAACCTTGGCTTTAATGATTCTGGTATTCCTTATTCATTTTACTATGCGCAATAACTCACTTGTTGGTGTAATTGAGCGTAGCCCCAAGTGGTTACTAGCTGTTGTTTGGGGAGTTATGATTTTTGGTTTAATGATAGTACAAACATCAGGACAACAGTTTATTTACTTTCAATTTTAGCATACAGGTTTACCAACCATTTTACAAATACACCAAATTAATAACCTGAATTATGTTTTAGTCTTTTTGTAACGGTTTAAATTCCAAAAAAAAGAAAGTATTATACCTTAAACATAATTCCATTTCAGCGAGAATCAAAACGATGCAGAGTAATTAGCTTTAAGCGAACTAAATCTACAATATAGCTTAAACCACAGCCTTAGAGTAGGCATTAAACTCTCTCTTATACATAACTAACACCAAAATAAGTATTCCCGCATTTATACTCAATTGCCAAAAATTGAGTATAACACTTCAGTAATTAGCCTATACCCCTATACAACTCACTTATAAATTTTGTTTAGGTCTATTAAAAAAGTAGAAGCATATTTCGTAAAAATAATAAACCTATGAAACATTTAGCCCTACCTACCGCTATTATACTTTTCATTTGTTTAGGATTTTTTTCATGCACCAAAACCAATACCAACCAACGCAAACTAATTGGCACTTGGCAAATTGAGAGCTATGAAAAAGATTCTAATCTGTGGAGTTTTGATGAACAAAAAGTGGTACATAAAGTAAAGCATGAACTCACCAAAAAAGGGCTTGAGCTGAACACTTATTATTTATACAATAATGACACAAGCTATATACCCAGAGATCTAGGGCTTATAAACTATTGTAAAGTAGAGTTTAAATCAGATGGAACTTATGAATACAGCTACGATATAACTTTTGCTACGCCAAAAATAGCTGTAGATTATGATAATATTTTCCAACAAGCCATTTACAAAGGAGCTTATGAAGTTGTTAAAGACAGCCTGCACATACAAAAGGCAAATTCAATTAAAGGCAGCACATTGATTACTCGAAATGGCGACACGTTGCATGTTTATGATAACCCTAGCACAGCTGATGAACCTATAATAATCAGCGGAAAATACCACATTGATGAGCTTGACGACAATTCACTATTCTACTACGAAGATCGCAGTTATGAGTCACCACATAGCACTGATCCAAACATCGTTTTTGAGCGTCAGATCACCACTCAGTTTGGTTGGGAGAAAAGTGATTAGTCTCTATTGAAACCCGGCGCCCAATGAAGACCTAAACCACCATAAGTTCCCCTGCCATCTCTATTAAACATTAGCGCGCCCTCTAAAGAAAGCTGAAATGCTCGGTTGGTGAATAACCGAAAACCTACTGGCATATATATACCCCTTGCCGTTCCAAAATCGGCCCAAGGTGGGGCAAAATGAACGGCCATGGCACCTGAATAAAGTTTTAAAGCACCACCCGCGCCGAAAATAAAGTCAAATGAATATTTCATACCGCCATAGTACCCAAAAGCACCACCTGCCACCACGCTGAGTCTTTTGTAAATGCTATATTCAGCTTCAATGGAGCCAATGGCTAAAGGGCCGCCGGCTTTTAAACCTAGTAAAAAAGGCCTTGCCTTTTCAGATTGTGCTTGTAAACTTAATGCGGTCAAGCCCAAAAGCAAAGCTAGAATTAGTGCTCTTTTCATAATGATAAAAATACGCAATCTTCCTTTTTTCAGTATGTCCAAAATATTTTGGAGACTTGATTGTTTCTTTATGTTGAAGGCAGCTTAACTCCAATTTTGTCTCTCTTTACAAAGAAACTATTGTACTGTCTTTCCTTTTTATGAAAAGAAACAACGCTGACGAAGAAGATGTGAAAGCTGACAATGGTTTGGTGAGAATTGAAGTGATGCATAAACACCTGTTATATAGGAATTTATACATTTACCAGAAAAAAGAAATCGCCTAGTATCCATATTTTACATTAATTCCTACTCTCAATACGTCGTAATAACTCTTCTGTCACACCTAGATATCTCAATAAATATTGGCTATTTACATCACTGTACTCATCAGAATCTAACTGATCGTAACTCTTTTGGTACTTTATTAATGCATATTCTTCGCGTAGTTCTGCAATTGCAATTATAAGATCAGAAATAACTGTAAAATAGTCTTGAAAGTCATCATCATCATTGATATAAAAGTGTACTTTAAACTCTGGTATTTCTTTCATTAATCGCTTGATGCGAGTTTTTAACTCTCTTGCAGTTACTATTGAATCATTAACTAAGTACTGAGTATCCTGAACACCTATTCTAATTACATTTTTAACTTCAAGTGCACTTCGGAAGAGTGACGGTTCAAAACTCTCGTAGTTCCAATTCGGCAGTACAAATGAAAGTTGATAGCCATTATAATATCTCTTGTCATATTTTCTATCTTTTGGGATATACGCAAAAGCTATTTTTCTAATGCCGGCTTTTGACAATTCATTTTTCACTTGATTCACGAATCCCATTTTGATGGACTCGTGAATGTTTAAGTTACATATTAAGCGATCTTTTAGGAACGGGTCAATCTGAGATCTTTTATATTCAAAAAATTCTTTTAGGCCAATTAATGTAACCTCTTTTAATTCTTGGTAACTATCCCTTACTATGATTTTTGGGTTTGCATCGGCGGTATCGCCTTTTGAAAAAACCAAATAAATATCTTCAGTTAATGATCTCGATAAATATGACTTCTCGCCATCCCATTCTGGCAGATTTAAATTGTAATTGTAATGAATGTTATTTTGAAGGTAATTGTGGTTTATTGATTCGTGATCAACAAGATCAATTTTTGAATAAGCAAAAGCCAAGACGAACAAAAAAGGTGCAGTTATCATCATCCATTTTTGAGCTCTCCTTTTATAAATTGAAATGATTGTTGTCCATGATTGTAAAAACAAAACAATGGGGA
>JBMYOR010000036.1:0-12504 GCA_049599535.1 Bacteroidia bacterium
CATCTGCATCAATGGCATGCTCAGTGACCGTATGTTTATCAACATAGGTTACGCCAGTTACTTTACCTTGCTCATCAACCTTGACTGATTTAACCATGGCATCGGTAATTACTTTTAAGTTAAACTCATCGGCAACCTTTCTAATTATTTTTAAGCCTTCGGTTTCTAATCCTTGAAATGAATAAGGCGATGTTCTTGGCTTATAGGCGCCACCACGTATAAAATTAATCCCTAACTTACTAAGGGTTTCGCCCATTTTATACATTTGGTCTTCGCTTTCAACTGCGCAAGGCCCTGCCATTATCTGAAAATTATTGTTGCCCACTAAGGCTTCTTTAACTTCAAAGCTTGTTCGGGTTTTTCTCCAGTCTTTAGATGCCAGCTGATAGTTTATCGGTGGAAAATAAATTTCTTCAACACCTTTAATGCCTTTAATGTGTTTTACAACATTTTGAGACAAATTCTCTGGTAAAAAAAACACGTTATCCCCGAAAAAATTAAGGGAATTAAATCGCTCGTCAATTTCGCTTATGGCTAAAGCTACATTCTTAAGCTGATTTGAGTTGAGTTTAGATTCGGTTGTTATGATCACGGTTGATCAATTTCTGAGTAATAAATTCTTACATAAGCGCCATCGCTTCTTAAAGCACTAGATCCTTTGGCTACAAACCTACCTGCCGAAAAAGGAATGGGTTCATTTTTAACGGCCTTTATTGCTAACCCAGGGTCGGTATAATCAGGATTGGTTTGGTATTTAACCAATACATTTTGTGCATGACTCGTAATATTAAACACATAGGCCTGTTGAGTAGGCTGATAAGCTCTTATCCAGTAAACCTTTGCCCTGTCGGCAACATCAACCAGATCGTTTGAGCTATTAAATGTTTTGATATCCATAAAGGTGATCGGGTCAATGTTTTCGCTATGCAAAGCAGTTTCGCAAGGAATCACAAGCTCTACTTTGTGAAAAGCAAATTGGCTTGTGTTAGCAAGTTGCTTGATTTCAGGTATTTGTATTTGGGTATAGCATCCGCCAAGGGCTTGTATGTAGGTTCTGTATTGACTTACGCTATCAGTATTTATACTTTCTTCAACTGCTGTGTTGCTGTAGTTATGTGTGTAACGGGTGAATTTTTTGGTGTTCGATCGCATTTGCATTTCTGCTTGTCCGTACTCACGGTCAAGTAAGCTTCCAACCCTTGTGTAGTAGTGGTAGTATGCATTTACGTAGGTATTAGCCGATGCAAGATTAAAGTAGTAAAAAACTCCTTCGTTTTCGCCAACAATAGCTGTTGGCACAATAGCCAAGCCATAAAGCGATTGTTGAAAAGCATCATCTTTACTAAAGTTGCTACCCGGTTTTAATACGTTTTTACCCCATAGTTTTGAGATATCGATTTTTAAACCGCCATCGGCTTCTGTCATTTTAAAGTTCTCTATAGATCCAATTTTTTCTCCTAAAGCAATTGCTGATGTATTGTAATACTGCTCTTCATTATCAATAGAATCAGAAAGCATGTAAACATCAAAACTCTGTTCTGCACTTAAATCTCCGTAGTATGAAACAAAGTCTAATCTCAGAATTACTGAATCGAGCTCAGCATTGTTAGGTATGCCAATGGTTCCGCCTAGGCCCAGTTGGGTAAAAAGGGTAGATTTTGATGGGCCAAATACTGAATCATTTATTGACCCGATTACATGAAAGTTTAAATTATCGGTTCTTAGGCTGTCTTCTTTTATGGTTTTGAGCTGAACATCTTTAAGAATAATAGTGTCTTCAGGAAACTCATTTAAATCTAAATCAATTACTAGTTCATCATTTTGATTACATGCAGCCGCTAGTAAAATTAGAGATAAAAAAAGAAGTTTATGAAAGGAGTTCGCGATAGAAGTTTTTGTTGGCTTCAATGTATTCTTCTTCATTTTCTTTGTCAAATGTGGTGGTTAAAACGGGTTTATCTTGCTTTTCGATATACTCGTTTAAATCGGTCATTGAGCCGTTTGATGAATTTACGATAGCATCGGCAAAAGTTACGCCTATTTTATACAGATCTGAGCAATTCGGATCGTCTAGGTTTAAATCTTTTGGAAAATCGTCGTCTTCAAAATTTAAATGAGAGTTCTCAATGTAGTTTTTACCAATTGCATGATCAAAAAAACTTCCGTAAGTGGTGTAAACTACTTTGGCATTCTTAAATACCGGCTCGTTTTTGTAAACTGTTTTTGCCATAAAAGGAATAAGGTTACTCATCCAACCATGACAATGTATAATATCGGGTTCCCACCCTAATTTGGTTGCAACCTCAATTACACCTTTGTTAAAAAACAGGGTTCTCACGTCATTATCTTCGAAAAATTCATCATCTTCATCATGAAAAAACATCTTTCTGTGAAAGAGATCTTCATTGTCGAGAAAATAAATTTGAATTTTAGCAATCGGTAAAGAAGCAACTTTAATAATCATTGGGTTATCCTCATCGGCAACCGTAATATTAATTCCTGAAAGCCTTATTACTTCGTGCAAACGGTGTTTCCGCTCATTAATTTTTCCATATCTGGGCATAAACACACGCACTTCCATCCCTTCTTCTTGTAATGTCTGCGGCAACACCCGTGCAACATTGCTAATTTCGGTTAACCCGGTGTATGGGTCCATTTCATGGGTGATGTACAAGATTTTCAACATATAATAGCTACTTTTTCCAGGCTTCTGAAAATTGGCGCACAAAATTAATGATTTCACTCTAAAAGCGGAATTAACGAATAGTTTTGTAGCTGTTTTATAGACAATTATGCTGATTGCAAGAAGCCTAAAAGAACTCCATCAACATTTAAACTCACTAAATGCACAAAATAAAATAGTAGGTTTTGTGCCAACAATGGGGGCGCTGCACAGCGGGCATTTGCATCTTGTAGCGCAATCTGCGGCTCAAAATGATATTACGGTATGCAGCATTTTTGTGAACCCAACTCAGTTTAATAATGCAAATGACTTTGATAAATACCCTAGAAACAATGCCAAAGACATTGAGCTTTTAGAGCAAACAAATGTTTCAATTGTTTATTTTCCTGTTTATGATGAGTTGTATCCAAAAAATCAGCCTAAACTAATTGATTATACAGATGCAGGGCTTTTTGGGGTTTTTGAAGGGCTTTTTAGGCCAGGTCATTTTCAGGGAGTGGTTACGGTAGTTATGAGATTATTTAATCATGTACAACCAAATAGGGCCTATTTTGGTCTTAAAGACTATCAGCAGTATTTAGTGATTAAGCGGGCAACACCAAGTTTTTTTAAAAACCTAGAAATTGTAGGTATCGAAACGGTGAGAAATCAAAACGGGCTTGCCTTAAGCAGTAGAAACAAAAGGCTAAAGCAAAATGAGCTTACCCTTGCGCTTTCTATATCGCAAGCATTAAATAGCATAAAGCAGAATGTAAAGCATACGTCTGTTGAATTTGCCAAACAGAAAGCAACCCAAATAATTAATGCCGCTGGTTTAAAACTTGAGTATTTTGATGTTTGCGATGTAAACGATTTAAAAAGTATTGAAGAATGGGGAAGTGAAAATAAAAATGTAGCGGTTTGTGCTGCTTTTATGGGGGATGTTAGATTAATAGATAACTTAATTTTTTAACTTGAAGAGTTTAAGTAATACCTTAAAGTATATTGTTTTTTTAGGCCTTGGGCTAGGCATTTTCTTTTATGTTTATCCGATTGACGAAATAAAAACCATTTGGCAAAAACTTAAAGATGCCAATTACTTAGTACTGCTGCCAATGGGGGTTTTAGCAATTGCAGCCCATTATTCGCGGGGCTTAAGGTGGAAAATGCTTATTGATCCTTTAGGACATAAAGTGAAAGGTTTTAGTGCTTTTAGAGGCGTTATGATTGGTTACTATTTTAACACGCTTGTGCCTAGAATGGGGGAGGTAAGTCGCTGTGTGGCTTTAAATAGAATCGATAAAGTTCCCGTTTCAAGTTCATTAGGTACTGTTATTACCGAACGAATTTTTGATCTAATAATGTTGGCCTTAGTTGTAGGCTCGGCTATACTGGTTGAGTTTGATGTTATTGGTGAATTTATAATCGATAGCTTTAAAACTAAACTTGAATCTTCAAGTGGTTTGCTTTCAATTACCACTGTTTTGTTTTTACTTGCTGCAATAGGTGGGCTCTTTGTTTTGTACTACGCCCTAAAAAAGCTCGGGATTCTTGATAAAATTCTCGGCTTACTCAAACAGTTTAAAGAAGGCGTAGTTTCTGTAAGAAAACTAAAGAATCCATGGGCCTTTGTAGGTCATACGGTTTTTATATGGGCATCATATTTAACTACCTGCTATTTGGTTTTTTACACATATGATGAAACCGCAACCCTAGGATTGAAAGAAGCCTTGGCTGTTTTTGCCTTAGGAACTATTGGTTTTATTGCACCGGTTCCCGGCGGAATTGGTACTTATCAAATCATGTTTGCACTTGGGCTTTCATTTTACTTAATAGATGAAACTACTGCAAAATCAGTGGCTATGATCTCGTTTATGGCAAATACAGTTCTTAACCTTATTGTTGGAGCTATCATGCTCAACTTTTCACCTGAAAAAATGAATATAAATGCACAACAAGCTGAAACGTAAAATTTGCGAATCTTACACCGATTTGGCAAAAAGAGTAAGTGCATGGCAAAGCCAGAGAGAACTTGTGGTTTTTACCAATGGCTGTTTTGATATTATACACCCAGGTCATGTAGATTACCTTACAAGAGCCAGAGAGCTGGGTGAGCGGCTTGTAATTGGCGTAAACACCGATGCCAGCGTAAGCCGGCTAAAAGGTCTGCATAGGCCTATACAAAGTGAAGAAGCTCGGCTACAAGTTTTAGCCGCTCTTGAATGCGTAGATGCTTTGGTTCTTTTTGAAGAGCAAACCCCTTTTGATCTGATATCAACCGTAAAACCAAATATTTTGGTAAAAGGTGGTGATTATACGATTGATACGATTGTTGGTGCAGACATTGTAATGGAAAGTGGTGGCAGGGTAGAGGTAATACCTTTTTTAGAGGGCTACAGTACTTCAGCTATTGAAAAGAAGATAAAAGAAGCTTAGTCTTTTTTGCCTGAAGTCTAAGGTTATGTCCATTGTCCTGAAACTTGTTGAATTAAGTATGAAAAAGGTTCTAGAAGTCATTCCGCTTTTGATTCTTATTCTCGGTTGCAGTTCTTGCAGCAATATAAATTATTACCGGTACGATCCTATGCCGCATGATGTAGAAGCTCAATACTTAGAAGTTAACAAGAATCAGAGTGTGGCAATATTTCATAATACACATCTTGGGAAGCATTTCTGTAGATTATATGAAATTGAAAATAAGAAAGCCGATAGTTTGGTGTTTGTGAGTTATCCGTTTCCTATAAATCAAGGATTTTATGGAGACTCCATAGTTTTTGAAGAAACCCACAATGGCAAATCAATATTGAAAGTAAAGAGCAAAGAAGATGTTCTAGGAGTTAATTTAAGAATCTATTCTCGTGAAAATGAATTGGTTTTGGATACAGCAGTTTTTGAATTAGACGATTTTGAAATTGAAATACAATTAGATTCCTGTTTAGTTGAGTTTCAAAGTGTTTTTTGGTATCCAAAAACAACAAAACGGATAAAACTAGAAGGTGTAAATGATAATAACATAAAATATTTTGTATCGAATGTTGGGTGCGGATTCAATGATTTGAGTGAACCTGATACTTTGAAGTTTGAAAAGAAAATTTTTGGATTGAAACTTTCAACTCCTTTTTACTCTTACAAAAGGTGTTGTTTTAAAAGATTCCCCGAAAGGTTTAAAAATAAGTAGAGTTGATTTATTTAGGTTATTTTGACTCACGCAGGGTGCTGAAAACCCCAGACCTTAGACTTTGGACGGCTTTTCGAAGGTCAACTTCAGCTCTATAAAAACTAGAGACACTAAACTAAAAACTACTCAACTTTTAAAATCATAACCCCATGCCTTTCCTTATCAATTATTCGTGGTTTTAAATGTCTAAAATCTTTTGCAAGTTCTGAAATAGAACCTTCAAAATTGATGATTATGAACTTCTCGTTTTCTTTAGATTGTGAAATTAAATTCGAAGCATTTTGCTCAAAACCAAAAAATATATTCTCTTGTGCCAATAAAGCTTTAGTGTGTTGGTAATCATTAAAATGGGCAAGATTGTAATGATAACTAAAACATTGCAAGCTCCATTTAGGGTATATTAAAACTTTGGTATTTTCAGTTTTCTCTTTATTAATTATTTGAACTATTTCAGGTACCCATTGGTGATTATTAGGTTGGTATTTAACCAAAAACATCATAGAAATAATCAGCAAACAAGCAATGCTCAATTTTATGATTTTGGGCAAATGGTCAAGTGCAATAGCCGTTAGTAAAAAGGCTCCAATGATTGTAAACGAAATATAGCGGTCTTGAAAAACGGGAACCCATTGTGCCAATAACCACATGCCTATATAAACACCCGGAAAAAGTAAGCCAATGCCCAAAAGTTTTTTAAAGTATGGCGCTTTTCTCGCCAACCAAAATGCCAAAATTGATAAAGTGATGCCTGCAACTGCAAGTAAGGGCAGGTTAAAAAATTTCCTAAGTACATTAAATAACTCTTCAGCCCCTGGCGATGCCAGCCAATGGCCGCCTTCAACTTTAGTAGCCATGCGCGTTTTTACCATTATAATCTGTGGCAGATAAAGAATAAAAGTTACCAAAAGACTTTTAAATAAATGAAAATTGAGTTTTCGATTTTGTACCACCACTATGGTGTTAAAAAGCTGGGCAGCAATAATGGTAGCGCTGAAATAGTGCGTATAAAGCAAAAGCGTACTAAGTATGGTAAATGATGCTAAATATTTCCAGACTTGCTTATCCAATTTATTTGCGCTGGTCAAATTCTTAAAGGCATCAATTAAACTGAAATAAACATTGAAACTTAATACGGTTAAAAGTGCAAACAGAGGGTAAGACCTAATCTCGTGCGATAAATAGAAATGGTAATCAGAAAAGGTGAATAACAAAGCCGCTACTACGCCAATAAATAATGAAAAATGCTTTTTGCCTAACCAAAAAATCGACATTGCCGCTACCGAGCTAAATACTAATGGTATTATTCTGAGCAAACTTGCATTAAAACATACAAGGCGTAACCAAACCCACATAATACTTTCGAATAGCGGTGGGTGATTATTGCTCGCAAGGTCAGCAATAAGTTCGGTATATGGCTTTTGCACCCTAAATAGGGTAAAAGGCTCGTCATGACCAATTTGTGGAAAGCCTAAAAATATTGCTTTTATTGCTACGTTTATGGCTAAAATAGAAAGGCCCCAAATAAGAGCATTACGATTAGGTTCTTGAAATTCATTTTTATCAGTTTTAAGCACTTGTTTAGTAGGTTATATTTGCACCGCTTTTTAAAACTCTACAAATTAAAACAAGCATAAGCATGAATTTTGAATTGACCGAGGAACATTTAATGATTCAACAAGCGGCAAGAGATTTTGCCCAAACCGAACTATTGCCAGGTGTAATTGAGCGCGACGACAAGCAAATTGTTGCTAGTGAGCAAGTTAAAAAGCTTGGAGAGCTTGGTTTTATGGGTATGATGGTTGACCCGAAGTACAATGGAGGTGGTTTAGACACTATCTCTTATGTGTTGGCAATGGAAGAAATTTCAAAAATTGATGCTTCAGTTTCAGTTTGTATGTCGGTAAACAACTCATTGGTTTGCTGGGGGCTTGAAACTTTTGGAAACGAGGAGCAAAAACAGAAATACTTAACCAAATTGGCCACTGGCGAAATGGTTGGTGCATTTTGCCTGAGTGAGCCTGAAGCGGGTTCTGATGCCACAAGCCAAAGAACTACTGCCGAAGATAAAGGTGATCACTACTTGGTAAACGGTACCAAAAACTGGATTACAAACGGTAGCCAAGCCGATGTTTATTTGGTAATTGCTCAAACAGATAAAGAAAAAGGTCACCGCGGAATTAACGCCCTAATTGTAGAAAAAAAATGGGATGGCGTAACCGTAGGAAAGAAAGAAGATAAGATGGGTATTCGCGGTAGCGATACACATAGTATCATGTTTCAGGATGTAAAAGTGCCAAAAGAAAACCGAATTGGAGTAGACGGCTTTGGATTCAAATTCGCTATGAAAACCCTTGATGGCGGTAGAATTGGAATTGCTTCTCAAGCTTTAGGTATTGCAAGCGGCGCATACGAATTAGCGCTTAAATATTCAAAAGAGCGTAAGGCTTTTGGTAAAGAGATTTACAAGCATCAAGCTATCTCATTTAAACTAGCTGATATGGCACTTGAAATTGAAGCTGCTCGATTATTATGCTTACAAGCGGCTTGGTTAAAAGACAACAAGAAACCATACGGACAAGCAAGCGCTATGGCTAAGCTTCATGCTTCAAGAACAGCAATGGATGTAACAACTGAAGCCGTACAAGTGCATGGTGGTTACGGTTATGTTAAAGAATACCATGTTGAGCGTTTAATGCGTGACGCTAAAATTACTCAGATTTACGAAGGAACTTCAGAGATTCAGAAAGTAGTAATTGCAAGAAATATTTTGATGGACTAATAGTCTATTTAATTATAGAAGTTAAAGGCCTTTTCGTTTGTTCGGGAAGGCTTTTTTTATGCGGCCAATAATTGAAATAGAATTCTATTCATTATACCGCTCGTTGTAAAGATCAACAGCTTCTCGCATATTGTCACGGTAGGCCTTAGCTAATAAAAGGGCTACAATAGTTGACCCTGTGCCAAACATTATATAAGTACTTTTAAACTCATTTTGGTTTACGGCAAAGTCAATAATAGGGTATGATACAAAGCTGCCCGCAATTACTGAGAAACCAAAGCTAGCCCAAAAGTTTTTGCGATTCTTATCAATAAGTGTGTTTATCTCATTGTCGTTGGCCAGTCTCAGAATTTCAATAGCCTTTTTACGCGAAATAGTTTTTGTATTTAACGTAAAATGCAATCCTGAATATTCTAGTTTGCCCGTTGGCGCAATTGAAACACGATTTTTAGGGATTTCGGCTTTAATTAATTCAGGCTTGGTTATCCACTTGCGATTTTCGCCTTCAGAGCTTGGGTTTACCAAAAAATCATGAAACGCCACACGAATGGTGCGTTCCATTTGTTGACCCAAAATATTACTTACTTCAGCTGATGGTTTTTCAAAAGATGCATTAGTTTTTTTTATAAGCTTGTATTGGCCTTCTTTTATCACATAAAAGTGAATTTTAACACCTGTTTTGGCCATTTCAATAGCTCCAAGCGGCTCTTCTGAAACGGTAAGCTCTTTTATTACAACGCATATATTTTGGCAATTAGCGGCATAATGCACTACCGTATTTAAAAATGAAGGCAAATACTCGGTAGCCGATTTAGGAAAATTAATTATCTGATGGTTTGAACTGTTATAATTTTCTTTTAATAAACCAAGTTTGGTGGTGTCGGTTCGTGCATCAATAAACTCGGTAAATCTAAATTGGGAATTGCTATACAAAATTGAATCACCACCAAGTGTAATAATATGAGTAGGTACTTGCCCAAAAGCAAGGCTGCTTAGTGCTATAAAAAGAGCCAGAATACCTTTTTTCATATTGTAAAAATAGTGTGGTGCCTTACTTATTAATTTATATAAATGAATCAACGGCTACAAAATGTATATCAATAGCTAGTATCTATTGTGCAAAAGCAATTTTTAAACCAATGTTTAGTGGGCTTCAAGCCAATTGGCTCCAAACCCGGCTTCGGCCAATAACGGAACTTTAAGGGTCATGGCGCTACTCATCATGCTCGTTACCAGTTCTTTTAGTTCTTCTTTTTCGCTTTTGTGGGCATCAAAAAGCAATTCATCATGCACTTGCAAAATCATTTTAGATTTTAAATTTCTCTTTTTGATTTCGGCTTGCACATTTATCATGGCAATTTTAATAAGGTCGGCAGCTGTGCCTTGTATTGGCGAGTTTACAGCGTTTCGCTCGGCAAAGTTTTTAACGGTAAAGTTTGCTGAATTTATATCTCTTAAATATCTACGTCTACCAGTTAGTGTTTCAACAAAGCCGTTTTCTCTTGCAAATTGCTTTACTTCATCAAAGTACTTTTTTAAACCTGAGTACTTTTCGAAGTATTGCTCAATAATCTCTTTTGCGGCAGTTCTTTTTATACCTAAATTATCGGCCAGCCCGCTTGCACCTTGGCCATAAACTATTCCAAAATTTACGGCTTTTGCACTTGAGCGTTGTTCTTTACTCACCTCATCAGTTGATATATCATAAACCCTAGCCGCAGTTGCGGTGTGTATATCAAGCCCATTATTAAAGGCTTCAATCATGGCTTGGTCTCCGCTTATACTGGCCACAATTCTTAATTCTACCTGACTATAATCTGCCGATAGAATTTCGAAATCATCATTGCGAGGCACAAAAGCTGCTCTCACGCGTTTACCTTTTTCTGATCTAATAGGTATATTTTGTAGGTTAGGCTTATCAGAGCTTAATCGGCCCGTTGCAGCCACAGCTTGATTAAAACTGGTATGTATTCTGCCTGTTTTATCATTTACCATATTAGGCAATGCATCTACATAAGTAGACTTTAATTTGGTGAGCTGCCTGTAATCTAAAATGTGTTTTACTATTTCGTGTTTGGCACCTAATTTTTGCAAAGTGGCTTCGTCAGTTTTGTATTGGCCGCTTTTAGTTTTTTTGGCTTTTGAATCAAGTTTTAATCTATCAAAAAGCACTTCGCCCATTTGTTTGGGGCTATTTAGGTTAAATTCTTCACCAGCTATTTCATAAACTTTTTCCATTTGGCTGGCAATTTCTGTCTGCAGCTCGCCTGAGTATTCTTGTAAAAAGCCTTTATCAAGCTTAATACCTTCCATTTCCATATCGCTTAGTACATAAATAAGCGGGCATTCTATTTGGTTAAAAACCTTGTCTCCGTTTCGTTCTTTTACTTCTGGGGCAAATTTTTCTTTGAGCTGAAGGGTGATATCAGCGTCTTCGCAGGCGTAATCGCTAATTTGCTCAGGCTTTAGGTCTTTCATACTGCCCTGCTTTTTTCCCTTTTTACCAATTAGGCTTTCAATTGAAACGGGCGTGTATTGCAAGTAGTTTTCTGAGAGCAAATCCATGCCATGCCTACCATCCGGATCAATTATGTAGTGCGCCAACATGGTATCAAAAAGCTTGGCTTTAATGTCTATTCCCTTTTGGCGCATTACCTGTATATCATACTTTATGTTTTGCCCAATAATTGTTTTGGATTCATCTTCAAGTATGCTTTTAAAGGCATTTACGGTTTCGTGCCAATTTTGCTCATCTTCATTAACGGGTACATACCAACCATTGCCCGTTTTGGTTGAAAAAGACATACCAACAAGCTCACAAGTAAGCGGATTTAAGCTCGATGTTTCGGTATCAAAAGCAAATTCGCTTTCGCTTTTAAGTAATGCAACTAAGGTATGAATATCGTTAGTAGTTGAAACCAGTTTATAATCATGCTCAGTATCTTTTATAGTTTTTAAACTAGCTGCAGGGCTTACTGTGTTTCCAGCATCATCATTTTCAAAAAGGTTCATTTGGCTCATTTCTGGGCTTACCTTTTTGCCGGCCACATTAAATTCATCACCAAAAAAGCGTCGTCCTAAAGTTCTAAATTCATATTTAGAAAAAATCTCTTTAAGGTTATCGTTAAGGTAGTTTTCTAGAAAGTATGATTGCGGATTATAGTCAATTGGGCAATTGATATTTATAGTAGCCAATTGCTTAGATAATATGGCTTGATCTTTATTATTTTCTACCTTTTCGCGTTGCTTGCCTTTGAGCTCATGGGCGTGTTCAAGCAAGTTTTCAACGGTATCGTATTGTCTAAGCAGCTTAATTGCGGTTTTTTGCCCTACACCCGGAATACCCGGAATGTTATCAACTGAATCGCCCATTAAGCCTAATATATCAATTACTTGTTCTACCCTTTTGATTTCCCATTTTCTCAAGGTTTCTTCAACCCCCAAAATTTCGGCAGCTTTTGGCGGTCTTGCCGGCTTATAGTGAAAAATATGCTCTTCAACCAATTGTGCAAAATCCTTGTCAGGGGTCATCATATACACATCAAAGTCATCTTTTACGGCTTTTTTGGCAATGGTACCCACCACATCATCGGCTTCCCAATTTTGCATGCCTATGCAAGGTATATTCATGGCTTCAAGCAGTTCATACATCATAGGTATCGAAGCCTTAATGTCTTCAGGTGTCTCTTGCCGCCCAGCTTTATATTCAGGAAAAACATCGTGCCTAAATGTTTTGCCGCTTACATCAGTACAAACTGCAAGGTGGGTAGGTTTTTCTTTATTTATAATATCAAAAAGTGTAACCGTAAAACCATAAAGGGCCGATGTGTTTTGCCCCTTTGAAGTAATTCGCGGATTATTAATAAAGGCATAATATGATCTAAA
>JBMYOR010000037.1:0-12482 GCA_049599535.1 Bacteroidia bacterium
TAAACCGCTGGCGCGATGCCTTTGGCTCGTGCCAACACCATGCAAGTAAAAGCTATATAGCTTTTAGTTTAGCCGCTTTAATAAGGTTATCAATCATGTAAAAGATGTGGTTTTTATCTTCATCAGGTAGTTGGTCAATATCCATTAAGCGTTTTACTGTTTTTTTATCAAAAGCCATTACGGCTTTATCATCTACCAAATAATCTAAAGACACCCCCGCTAGTCCGAGCAACTAAATCGCTGGCGCGACGCTTGTAGCTCGTGCCAACACAATGCAGGCAAACCAACACAGGCCATTAATCAAAAGCCCGTTTAGTTTTAAAATTTTGAATGATGTTATCGATAAGAAAGTAGAGATGTTTTCTAGTGGCATCGTCAAGTTGTGCCAGCACAAAGCAAGACAGCAATGCTATTTAAACTGATTTCCTAAAATGCAAGCATGAGTAGAAAATACAAAATGAATGACCCCACGCTGGTGCCAGCTTGTAGCTCCTGCCAATAAAAGCCATTACACCTGGTGGTCCGAGCATGCTGAAATATTGAGAAGACAGTATGGAAAAGGAGCGTAATTTACACTCGGCACAGCCGAGCGCTAGATAGACTAGAAAGAATCTAATTTGAAATCCTGATGATATTCGAAGTCTGAGCATACTGCGCAGGAGCGCCTGATTAGATGTCTCGTTACGAAGCTGTAACTTCGGAACAGCATTGGTTGTAAGGCAGGGTTGTGTAAATTCAATAGCTCGGGGTTTAAACCCCGAGCTATTGAATTGTTTGGTGCTTTTGGCTATTTAATAGAACATCATCGCTCAGCTGGTGTCCCGATTTTCGGGATGCCAATACCATGCAGGCAAACCAACACAGGCCATTAATCAAAAGCCCGTTTAGTTTTAAAATTTTGAATGATGTTATCGATAAGGAATTATTGCTGTTATCTCAATGCAAAAAACAAGTCTCTTGATTCTTATATTGCTGAAATAAGCCACAAATTCAAATGATATGAAACGTGGGATACGAGCTACTACCTGTACCGAATTTTCGGTAAGCTCGCACTAGCTTGGTGCAGTTAATTTTAAGTACCTGATTAAAAGCCAAGGCTAAAAGGCCAAAAAAATGATGATGAACAGCCGCAAAAGAGTGCCAAGTAAAACCAAAATCAGGAAGCTGCAGCTTCCTGATTTTGATGTTTTTTAAAACGTTGGTTAATAGAGTTTTGAGACTCAATATTGTAAATTGACACAACACTTATCTCTAAATATTTGGTAAGGTGGCCAAATAAAATAACTTATTTAATAATAGATATTGTTTTTTGAATGTAGTTTTTGCCGTTGAAAAGACTAATAAAGTACATGCCGTTTTGAAAGTTGTTGGCAGCAATTGGCTCTAAAGAATTAGGTTTTTCTTTACTATATACCAAAACACCCTTTGAATCGTAAATATCTATTTTTTCTAATGGCGCGTTTGCAGCAATATTAAAGGTTCCGCTACTTGGGTTTGGGTAAATACTGTACTCAGGTGCTGCATTTTTTTGATCAGCTGAAAGGTAATTGTCAAACCGAATATTATCGATGTAAATGTTGCCGCCCATTGCCGATTTATATGAAAAAGATATAATGGCATTTTTGGCATCATCAAACTCTTGCAGACCTAGGCTCATTTCTTTCCACTCTTGTGGGGTAGGGGCAAAAAATACTTGTTGCACGCTTAATGGGTTTAGTATGGGCTGGCTTACTGTAGCCAAATCTATTCCACCTTTTTTAAAAAGTTCAGTATTGGTTTTGCCACAATCGGTTGAAATAGAAACTATTAATGTGTCGGCAAATACGGTTTCTTCAGTTACATATGGTGGCGTGTAAACGTGATAATTATAAGCTAAATCAAATGATATTGACGGTGATTTAAGCGTACTTAAATCTAATACCGGAGAGCTAATGGTTTCTACTTGACCTATTGTTGTAAAAATTAATATGGTATTAAAAGCACTTAATGAGTTGTTGCCTAAACTGGCTTCTTCATTATCTTTATACCATTCAAAAAGGTTGCCGGCGGTATTGCTTGTCCATTGGCTTATATCGCCTTCAAAACTTTCTTCAAACGGAAGCTCCAAGCCTTTAGTACTTACAAAGGTTGTGGTAGTGGCTTTGTTATTATTTTCATAGTTATCGGTTTTTCCATTAATTTCTGTAATAATTACTTCTATTTCTTGCTCGTTGTTATCAAGTTCAAAATCCGGACATTCAATATTAACATGCTCAAATGGTTCTAGCTTGCCTTTCCAAGTAAACTCATTTTTATCACCATCTTTTCCGTATTCAATTTTAACAGAATTGATTGTTTCTGCACCTAAATTTCTAACCAAACAACTTGCCGATACCCACTCGGAACATTGCAAAGCATTTGTGCTAACATTGCGGATTTCTGCATCGGCCGTGCGGTTTAGTGGATTGTTTAAAAACGAAAAAGCTTCTGTTGTAATGGTTTTATTGGGTAGCGAATGACCAATATTTGGCATTATATTATAGGCAAGTACAGCATTATTTTTTATTAAATAATCTATTGTTTTATTTACTGGCGGTATATAAACATCGTCTTTAGCTCCTAAGGTTAGGTAAATAGGGATTTTGCTAGCGTTGGTATATGCAAAGCCAAAGTTAACTTCTGGTGCATTGTTGGCATCCATTTGGCCCTGTATTGCTGGGGTAGTTAAAAAGAGCGCTTTAAATCTTTCGGTATTTTCAAGTCCATACTTTAAGGCGCTTCTTCCACCAAGCGAAAATCCTTGAAGTATAATTTCTTGATCATTTATGTTATAATTACTCTCGGTGTATTTTATTACTTCTTCAATAATTAATTCGTCGCCAAGGGGTAAGTGAAAATCCTTTCCTTGGTCTGAGCCACCGTCAGGACAAGCGATAATATAGCTATCGAATATTTCATTCCATTTTAATGAGTTTATTAGCGCGTTTCGGTAATTAGCAGCGGCATCTCCCATGCCGTGCAAACCAATTAATAGGCCGTAAGTAGAATCTGGTGAGTAATCATTGGGTACATAAAAAGCAATGGCTCTATTCTCGGCATTAAATTCTATGGTTTTTACAAAGGAGCCCTTGTCTTGTGCCCACATGGCACTTACAGTAATAAATAAAAAAAGAGCGGAGGTAAGTAATTTGTTGGTCATTGATTTGTTTTTTTCGATAGCTCAAACATAGAGTTACCAACCACCTAAATATTCAGCAATTTGTGTTTGACCTATTACAATTTGTGTTTGGCAACAATTAGCCCGTGGGCCCTTTACATAAGCGGAAGTTGTACCAAAACCTGAGTGCCGCTTTGCCCTTTATCATGTTTGTCTATAATTTCAAAATTTAGCTCAACGCCTAGGTTTTTGCTAAATATGGCCATTCTTTCGTTTATGTTTGATATGGCTGTAGATTTAAAGTGTACTGATTTTTGACGTTTAATTTCAAGCGCTTTTATACGGCCTACACCGTTATCGTCAATGGTTATTTGCGCATATCCGTTTTTCAACTCTGCCTGTATTTTTAGTTGTCCCTTTTCGGTGCTTTTTTTGTTCATAATGCCATGTATTATGGCGTTTTCAATAAATGGCTGTATTAGCATTGATGGCACTTCAAAATTTCCATCTAATAAAGCATCATCAATATTGTAGGTTACTTCAAATTTCTGCTCAAAGCGTATCTGCTCTAGTAATACATATAGTTTTACATGCTCTATTTCTTCGTTTAATGAGACTACTTGCTTTCCTGAGTTTTCGAGAATCAACCTGAGCAGCCGAGCAAAATCGGCCAAATACTCGTAGGCTTCAAGCTTATTTGAGTTTACTATAAAATTTTGTGCTGTATTAATACAGTTAAAAATAAAATGTGGATTCATTTGAGCTCTTAACGCCATAAGCTTAGCTTGTGCTATTTCTGTTTCGAGCTCTGTAGCCTTAAGCTTGTGGGCTTGTGCTCTTTTGTTAAAAATAAAGGCAATAACTATAATAAGCACAAAGGCGCAAAAAATAATAATGGCAATAAGCCACTTGTTTTTACTAATTTTTAGTTCGTCCTCAAATTTGTTTTTTTCAAGTTCAAGTATTTTTTTTTCGTTTACGGCTTGGTTATAAAGTGCTTCTATTTCGGCTATGTCTTTAACATTTGTAGTGCTATCAACTTGTGCTTTAATTTTATCAAAGGTTCTTATGGTTTCTATGGCTTCCTTATAATTACCTTGCTTTTCAAGTATTTTTGAAATAAGCTCGTAAGCCATCAACCTTATATCGGTTTGTTGGGTAACGTTAGAAATTTTTAGGCTTTTGTTAGCAAAATCTTTGGCCTTATCTAGTTCATTTTTTTTAAACTTTAGCTCAGCAATTCCGTAATAGGCTAGGGCAGGTACTTTTTTACTTTTAGTTTCATTTTCAAATATATAAATCGCCTTATCCATGTAAAAATCCGCACTATCAAGCGCTTTTAAATCCATAAAGCTACCGCTAATATTGTAATAAGAATAAGCTACCCAAAACTTATAATTTTTAATCTTTTTACGCAAAGCCAACGATTTTTTATAATACTCAATGCTTTTTTTATAAAGGTTTTGAGCTGCATACGTTACACCCAAGTTATTATACAACATATCTATTCCCGATGTGTCGTTTAATTGTATAAATAGATCTAGTGCGGTTTCAAGTTGTTGTATGGCTTTATTATAGTTTTCAAGGTTTATATGCACCAAGCCAACCCGCATTTGAGTCCAAGCTAATCCTATTGAATCTGTTTTTAATGATGATTGAATGGCAAGAGCTTCATAGGCATTTGTTAAGCTGTTTTCATAATCTACTTGGCAAAACAAAAACCAAGCTTTTAAAGATTTAGCCCTAGCAATGGCAAAAGAATCGTTAGCACTTTCGTATAGTGCCACAAGCGAATCTGCCGCTTCAACTGCCTTTGGAATCGAAGTGGCCGATATAGAATTTACCAACTTTAAATTGGCAACAACTCGCTCTCTGGGGCTTTCAATGCTATTTGCCTTTGCAAACAAGCTATCTATATTATCAGTTTTAGCCAATGCTTTTGAGCCAAATAGCCATAAAAGCAAAACTGAAAAATGTAGGATTATTGCTAATTTCATAAGGTAAATGTGTGCGTATATTACTTGTGTTTTGCCCGTATTTTGTGTTTAACGTATTTCAGTTTGTAATTGCCACTTTTTATTTGAGAGCTAAAAAGTTTAAGAAATCATCTTTTCTACTTTTTGAGATACTAAACTCTGTATCGTTTTCCATTAAAACTTGTCCGCCGGCTGTTTTAAGTATGCGCCTAATGTATTTGGTATTAATTAGGGTTGAGTTGTGTATTCGGTAAAAACCATACTCGTCTAATATGTTTTCGTAAAACTTAAGGTTTTTGCTTGTGGTAATACTTGCGCTATCTCTAATGGTAAAATGGGTATAGCTACCATCTGCAGTTATGTGCAAAATATCATTAACTCTAACAAATTCATAACCTTCTGCCACGGCCAACGTAATTTTATGCTCACCTTTTTCAATGTTATGATTATTGCCAATCATCTGTTTTACGTTGGAGCCCAATACTTGTTTTTGGGCTTCGGTTTCTACCTTAACCATAAGCGCTTTAAGCTCCGATACCTTGGCCGGTTTTATGATATAATCAATAGCCGAAAACTTAATAGCTCTTAATGCATACTCTTCGTGTGCCGTAACAAAGGCAACATTAAAATTAATATCGTCTAGCTGTTCTAACACCTGAAAACCGCTTTCGTTGCCCATTTCAATATCGAGCAGTACTAGGCTTGGTTTATACGTTTTAATGGCATCAATTGCATCTGCAATGTTTGATGCAGTGGCTACCACATTTACATCAGTAACAAAGTTTTCAATGGTTTTTTTTAAGGTATCGAGCGCTCTGGGCTCATCATCTATTATTACAACTTTAATGGGCAATTAAATTGGCTTTTAGTTAACACTGCCAAATTAACTAATTGTATTGTGTATAGTTAGTTTGTTAACATATTTGAGCCTTTGTATAAAGGTAAATACTCAAGTATTATTAGTGTAATAGAAATCAATTGTAGTTCTAAAATTTTGATTCTAAATTCTAACGGTTTGTGTTTATTGTGTTAAATATTTTGAGTTATCAGCGCTCTCAAACATTTTGAAATAGTACTTACTCAGATTGTATTAGGAGGCTGGGTTTGCCATGCCGTATTAGAGTAAAATAATAAAGGGGCAAATTCGTAAACCTGTACTCTTAGCACAAATAAAGCTTGTCTGATGTGCTAATGTTAATATACTGGTTTTAAACCGATTGTCATTGAATTGTTATGTGCTTTTTTGATCATCAATAGCATATCATCACTTTGTTTATGCGGCTCTTTCGCCTACAAGTTTGAGTATGTGTTTGAATGTTTGATGTGCCTACACCATGCAAGTAAAGTCAAATAGCCTTAATCCTACCAAATAGCTCAATTTAGGTCGCCGCTTTAGCAGGGTTCCACTCTATCCGTTGCGCAAGTGCTACACCTTTCTATAACGAGAGATAAGGATCAAAGGATCAGAGAATTATAAAGTGCTGCTGAGCACAATAATTAGTAATCATACAAAACAAATTAACGTCTGTATTAAGGCTAAAAATTAATTGATCTCTTAACATGTAGCAACCGCCCAATGTCAACCAAACCAGTTTTGAACGCTCCTGAAACATAAGAGGCGGCAACTTATTACAAACAATTGTGCGAGTAATAAAAAGGTAAATTCAGAATTATCTAACTTTAAATCTCAGCATTTGCATGAAATGCTACTTTTGATTCATCAAAAACATAGCATGAGAATCCTTACTACAATTTTATTCTTAACAATTGCCAACCAATCATTTAGCCAAATTGGGCTTGGTTTTTATGATTTGCCTTATTGGGGAGATACCTATTACCGTAACAATGTAATTGGTATTTCAAGCGCGGCTATTCCGCAGAATGTATATGATACCACAAGCCAAGAGCAATACTGGGATTTAAGCGGAATTACTGGCGAAACTGACGTAGATACATCAAACTACTTTTGGGTTGAAGGTACACCAGCGGCATTTGATTTTCCTGATGCTAACATGGCAGATTACGACCCAAATGATGATAACGGACAGTACATGTATTTTATAAAAGATGAAACGGGTTTTTATTTTTCGGGTCAAAGCGGAGGGCTTGCTACCGAAATGGGTGATTTTGATATAAAAGCTGAATTTAGGCCAGCGGTACCATTGGTAAAAGTGCCTGCTCGATTGGGCGATAACGTAAGCGAAGTAAGTAGAGCATCAGTTGATTTGCTAACCTTTGGTAAGGTAAAACTGGCTACTACTACTGAGTATACTATAAGTGGGTATGGCACAGTAAAAATACCCGGAGGCGAAGAGTTTGAAGTACTACGGTTTAATAGGGTTACTGAGAGTGAAGTAATTTTTTCGATTAACCTAGGCGGGCAAACTATTGAAGATACCACAACTACACTTGAAACCACTTGGGAGTTTTATACCAGCGGCTATGGCGATGCTGTGGCCACTATCACAAAATCGTTTGACGAAATGGTGGGGCTTGACCAATACTCTTTTGCCTACAAAAAAGAGAGAATTAAGTCATCAATAGCATCTAAAAGCACCACCAAAAACATGTCGGTTTTTAACCTGCCAAGCCATAATGCCTTAATAGTAAAAGATGTTAACCTTGAAAAAGGCGGCATAGTTGAGTTGTATAATATAAATGGCCAATGTGTATATCATAAAAGTGTACAGAGTTCTGCCTTAAAAATTGAAACACAAACTTTTAATAAGGGTGTTTATATTATTAAAACACAGTCAAACAATGGCATAGTTGAATCTAAAACAGTAATAATTAATAGGTAATGAGAAAAGTCCTATTTGCCTTTTATACCCTTTTTGCTGCGCTTGGCTCTAATGCTCAAGATACAGTGGTAATTAAAAAGCATTTGTTTCCAAAGCTTGGCTATGAGTTGCCAGTGGCCAATGCGCAATTACACCCCGATTCATTTGGTTATTTACAGCCCCAGGCCCAGCAACACTCGAGTTATAATTTGGTTAATATTGAGCCCTATGGTTATGATATTGATAAATTTAAGGCGCCAAAAGAATTAGAAGGTGGCGGCTCGGTAAGCAATGCGCAATATGGATTTGAATATCGATATGGCAGCGGTTTTTTTAAAAACGAAGGGGATTCAATGCTTTTGGTGGCATTTACCCCAAATTTAAACTTGCAGTTTCCGCTTACTTTTCAATTCGATTCGCCCGTTGTATTTATGCAAACCCCAATGCAGGTAGGTCAGTCTTATACCGATAGTACCACTTCTCTGCTACAAATTCCGTTTTTTTATAACATCAATGCAAAAATGACCAATTCATTTGAAGCCTTTGATGAAAACACCATGCATTTTAAAGATACCAGCCTAACCGTAATAAGAGTAAGGCGAGAGTTAGTTTTTTACGCCATTGCTAATGATTTATTAAACAATACTATAGATACCCTTGCCGATACCCTAGTAACTTGGGAGTTTTATGCCCAAGGGTTTAAGAGCACCGTGCTACGTGCCGAGTATCAGCTTATACCTACCGATACTATAAATTTTGATACATTACTGTTGCTTACTTATTATAATGATCCAACGGTTTCTAAACCCAATACAATTGACTTATCAAGCGTCAAAATCCAGCAATTTGGTAATCAACTGGTTATAAATTCTGATGTAAGTACCCAAGTAAGGCTAGTAAGTTTAAACGGAGCGCAGTTGATACCATTTGGTATAAGCCAAAGTAATCATCAAATTGATTTGAATGCTTTGCCAAAAGGTGTTTTTATTGTGCAAGTACAAAGCAAAAGCGGATATACATCGCAAGTATTAGTGCGGTAGTATTTTTTTTAGTGCTAATAAAACCAATAGCAATTAGTAGTTAATTTAATGGTAACTCATTATTAGTATTATAAAATCAATGCAATTAAAAATCGAATTTGCTTTTATATAATAGTGGGTTTAGAGTAGGCTCTTTTTTGTAATTCAATTACAATCTAAAAATAAAAAGCTTTTTTAGTACCAGCAACCCTAACCCTACTACAACCACACGTGTAATTTTAACAATCGCCAACATGTTTTTTAGCATTTTTGCTGCCACATAAATGATTGAGTTAAAGCAAATCCAAAAATCGTACCCCCTTGGTAGCAATCGCTTACAAGTACTTAAGGGTATAGATCTTACTATTAATCCGGGCGAAATGGTGAGCATAATGGGGCCATCTGGCTCGGGTAAATCTACCTTACTTAATATTTTGGGTATTTTAGATAATTACGATAGTGGTACCTATATGCTTGATAGTACCTTAATTCAACAACTAAACGAGAAAAAGGCGGCACAATACCGAAATAAGTTTTTGGGTTTTGTGTTTCAAAGCTTCAATCTTTTGTCTTTTAAAAATGCGGTTGACAATGTAAGCCTGCCCCTTTATTACCAAAAAGTAAGTAAAAAAGAACGCAACAAAAGGGCAGAAGCCATGCTCGATAAAGTGGGGCTTTTACCCTGGAAAGAACATTTGCCAAACGAAATGAGCGGTGGGCAAAAACAGAGAGTGGCCATAGCAAGGGCCTTGGTTGCTAATCCTAAAGTAATACTGGCCGATGAACCAACCGGTGCCTTAGATTCGGTTACATCAAAAGAAATTATGCAGCTTTTTCATGATGTAAATAAAAGTGGAATGACCATGATTATTGTAACTCACGATCCTGAAGTGGCCAAACAAACCCAAAGAGTTATTAGGTTAAACGATGGCCTTATAGAAAAGAGTTAATGGAAATTTGGAGCGAAATATGGGAAACAATAAAACGCCATAAACTGCGAACGGCTATTACTGGCTTTTCGGTAGGTTGGGGAATTTTTCTTATAGTGGTTTTGCTATCGGTGGGCAATGGGCTAGGCAATGGCGTACGCGATGAGTTTAGAGATGATGCCATAAATAGCATTTGGATAAGCCCTGGTACCACATCTATGCCATACCAAGGATTAGGCATAAATCGATCATTAAAATTCGAAAACCAAGACTACCATTGGCTACGAGAGCATTTGAGCGATTATGAATATTTATGTGCACGATATGATAAATGGGGTAGTCAAGATGTAGCCTTGGGTACAAAATCTACAGGTTATAGTTTAAAAGGAGTTACGCCAGAATATCGATTTGTTGAAAATACCGAAGTAAAATTAGGGCGATATATAAACGAACAAGATGTAATCAACAAGCGCAAAGTGGTGATTATTGGAGAGCCCGTTCGCGATTTTTTCTTTGAAAACAAAAACCCAATAGGCCAAAGATTAAATGTTAATGGCATTTCATATATGGTGATTGGTGTTTTTTATGATAATGGCGGCGATAATGAAAACCGAATGGTTCATATACCCATTACAACGGCACAGGTAGCTTTTAGTGAGCCAAATCGAATACATAGAATGATGGTTACCATGAAAGAAGGTACACTTGAGTCGAGCAAAGTATTAGAGTCTGAAATTATGGCATTAATGTCAAAGCGGTTTAAGTTTAATCCAAATGATGTAAGGGCGCTAAGGGTACGCAATAATTTCGAAAATTTTAAACGGTTCGATGATCTAATCACCTTTGTAAAATACTTTGTAGGTTTTGTAGGGGTAATGACCCTAATAGCTGGCGTAGTGGGTGTGGGTAATATTTTATTAATTACGGTAAAAGAACGTACCAAAGAGTTTGGTATTAGAAGAGCCATGGGCGCTACCCCTTTTTCGGTAATCTCGCTTATCCTTTTCGAATCGGTATTTATTACTTTTTTTTCAGGCTATATTGGTTTAATGGCTGGCTTAGGTTTAATGGAGCTTGTTAATTCTACGGTGCCTAATATGGGTTTTATTCAAAATCCAAGTGTAGATTTAACCGTTGTGGCTTCGGCCATTGGGGTGTTGGTTTTTTCAGGGGCACTTACAGGTTTATTGCCCGCTTTTAGAGCCGTAAGGGTAAACCCAATTGAAGCATTAAGAGCTGAATAAATGAACGAGATAATTGCCACTATAAAAAACAATAAACTAAGAACGTTTTTAACGGCCTTTGGCGTGTTTTGGGGTATTTTTATGATTGTTTTAATGCTAGGAATTGGTAATGGGCTGCAAAAAGGTGTGCTCAATCAATTTAGCGGCACGGCTACCAATAGCTTTTATGTTTGGAGCAGCAAAACCAGTATACCCTATATGGGTATGAAACCAGGCCGATTTGTGCAAATGCGCTATTCTGATATTAAGTATCTTCAAAACAATATGGAAGAGCTTGAGTACGTAGTGCCCATGAGCCAATTGGGAGGCTACCGTGGCCAAAACGAGGTAGTTTATAAAAATAAAACCGCCAATTTCAACGTAGTAGGGGCCACACCCGAAATTCAAAAAATACAACTAGTAAATACCACAAAAGGTAGATTTTTAAAACCTAGTGACCTTAACCAAAAACGTAAGGTGGCAGTTTGCGGATCGGCTGTTGAGCAAATATTGTTCGAGGGTCAAAGCGCTCTTGGTAAATCAGTAAAAATTAATGGTGTTTTTTTTACCATAGTAGGCGTTTACAAATCAGTAAAAAGCGACGATAGAGCTCAAGAAGAAGAAAACCAATTGTACATTCCGTTTGACACCTACTTGCACGCGTTTAATTACGGCGAATCGGTAGGTTGGATTGCTGCAACGGTAAGGCCCGGCTATAATGCCGATGATGCTATGAACAAAGTAAAATCAACGCTGGCGCCTAGGCTAAAATATCATCCTGAAGATAAACAAGCTCTAGGTGGTTGGAACGGAGCTGAAGAGCTATCGAAAATGAATGGGCTTTTTGATGGAATTAGAATTTTTAATTGGGTGGTAGGTTTGCTAACCCTTGTAGCCGGTATAGTTGGTATTAGTAATATTATGCTAATTGTGGTAAAAGAGCGAACCAAAGAATTAGGCGTTCGCAAAGCCTTAGGAGCTACTCCAGCAACTATTTTGGGCATGATTTTATTCGAAACCATTCTACTCACCGTAGTATCAGGCTATTTTGGTATTGTACTAGGTGTTTTTGTGGTCGAAAATTTTGAAGGAACTCTAATATTTATTAGTCAGGCGCTAAATTTAAATTTTGGGCTCGATATGTTTCAGCAAACAGGTATTCAGTTGCAAACTGCCATGAGTGCCTTAATTGTATTAATCGTTTTTGGTGGTCTTGCGGGGTTAATTCCGGCAAGGCAAGCCGTTAAAATAAATCCTATTGAAGCTTTAAGAGATGAATAATAGTTCAGTTACCGAAAACAACCAAAAAAGACGCAAATCATCGTCAAAAATTATTAGAGCCCTTGTGTTTGTGGTTTTAATTGGCGGATTGTTTTACACCTTTTATTATCTGTTTAAAAAAGATCAGCAAAAAGATGT
>JBMYOR010000038.1:0-12431 GCA_049599535.1 Bacteroidia bacterium
ATACACATGTTGTATTAATGGATTTATCAAACAAGGGCATTTCCGGCAAAGCTGCAGAAAAAGCCCTTGAAAAAGCTGGTATTACAGTAAATAAAAATATGGTACCATTTGATCAAAGGAGTCCTTTTATTACTAGTGGAATAAGAGTAGGAACTCCAGCTATCACGACGAGAAATATGGGTAGTAATGAAATGAAAAAGATTGCTAGCTTTATTAATACTGTAGTAACTGATGCTGATAACGACGATACTATTCAAAATGTTAAATCGCAGGTTAAAGAGCTTTGTGATTCTTTTCCAATCTACGAAGAATCTTCTCATTAAAGGATTATCTTACTTACTAATTGTAACTGCCTTTGATAGGTTTGCCCTAAATGCAATAAAGGCAAACGCGCTTGATTATTTGATTAAGCCTATTAATACGGCAGATTTAAAAAAGGTAATTAAAAAAGTTACAGACCTTAAACTACTTATTAGCCAAAATAATTTAAACAAAAGTGAATCAGGCACATACAGCAGATCGCTAATGAGTTTAATTGAGCAAGTAAACACACCTACAGCTTACCAACAAACTATTACTATTGAGCACAATAAAAAAATCAACATTATTAGTGTTGACGATATTCAATTTATAAACTCACACAGCAAAAGTGTGTTTATTAATCATTTTAAAAAGGGTAATTTTTTTGTAGATATTACACTTAAGGAGTTTGAAGAAATGCTAGACCCTGAAATATTTATTCGATGCCATCAATCTTATATTGTAAATAAAAATTTTATTTCAGAAATTGAAGCCAATAGAAGTGGCATAATAAAACTCTCAACTCAAATTGAAATTCCAATTTCGGCCCGAAAAAAAAGTCATGTATTAAAGATTTTAGGATGAAGCCTTGGCTTTTATTGATAAGCTTTTTGTGTTTGAACCAGTGGTTGTTTAGTCAGAGCTATAAAATTACGCGCTACGGCCACAACAATGGTCTTACATCGCAACACATAAATGCCATTGCAGAAAAAAATAACGGCAAACTATTAATAGGCACCAGTAACGGACTTTTTGAATACAATGGCAACCTATTTAGCAGGCCCAATTATTCTAGCCAAATAGGTGAATCTTCAATAGATTTTATTGAAAAAATAGATCACCATTCATTTTTAATTTATGCTCTAAACCCTAATAGAATCTTTTTGATTAGAAATGATTCAATTATTAGGCAAACTCAAGTTCCGGGTACAAGAAATTGCAAACACAACACAACTCTTAAATCCAATTTAAATTACTTAGTATTCCGAGATAATGGCGTATTGTATAAAAAAGAATTTACCAATAATAATAACAATAGGCCAAAAGAAGTATATAAGAGCGATTCGGCAATACTCGCTTTTACTTTTGATCAATATAATGGGCTTTATGTATTTGAAAAAGGGAAACTATTTTATCAAAAAAACGGAGTAATAATAAAAGAGTGGCGGCGTAAAAGACGATCATTTATTTGGCAACTCTACGAAGCCAAAAGTGGGATTGTTTATGCGTGGAGCAACAGCAATAAAATTTTAAGGCTAAAAAACGGTAAGCTCATAGATAGCTTAACGTATACATCGCAATTTAAAAACACAGTAAAATCTAGCTTTGAAGACCATGACGGGAATATTTACTTTAATAATCATGGTAAATATTTGTATAAAATAAGTGACCACAGCGTTGAAGAAATTAGTACGAATCTTGGCATTGAGTCATTTGAAATAGCCTGTATTTATTATGATAAAAATGGCACTTATTGGGTGGGAACATTTGGCCATGGACTTTTACGCCTTACCCTAACTCAAAGTAAAATTGCCGTGGGTAGTAAAACACTAATTATAAATTCAATTGACACCGGAAAAGGCAAAATAGTAGTGGGTAGCAGAAATGGACTTTTTGAATTAAAAAATGATTCACTCATACCTATGGCTGCATATAAAACGCCAAGTGTACTTGTACCTATTTTTAATTCAGGTTTTATACATCAGGTAAATTTTTCAAATAACCGTTGGCTGCTTTCTGTTGAGCGCCCTAAAACTTTTTCTGGCTCGGCCATTGTTGAATTTACAAACTCTTTTGGCCAGTTTACGGTTAAAAACGGCCCCAGCTTGGGTAGTTATAAAAACTATTTGTTTACCGGGTTTTGGGGTAATATAGCCTTTAGAGATAGAAATAAGGGTTTTTACAATACTAAAACTCGAATTAAACCCATTAAATCATTTGAAAGAGTAAATCAGTTTATCGAAAACGACAGCGGTGCAATTGTAGTGGCGGATAAAAAGATTTTTCAAATCAACGTTACCAATTTAAACTTTTACGATACAATACCTCTACACAAAAATGATTTTATTACCGAAAATCAGATCCTAAAAAAACTCGTTACTTACAACCAATCACAAAAACAATTCTTATTATGTAGTAATACAGGCTTATTTTTATGTAAATATAATAATGGTAGCCTAGAAATAATTAGTCAATTACTGTATAGTAAATGTAACGACGCACTAATACTAGCCGACAATATTTTTGCGGCAACTAATCTAGGTTTAGCTAAAATACCATTAGATGATATAAAAAATCCATCATATATATCGGAATTTGAGAAATCCGAAATCAATTCAATTACAGCTAAAAATGAAGTTTTAATACTTGGAACAAATAATGGTGTTTATAGCTATAATACTAATGCTCAATTATTAATAGATAAAAACTTTAAAATATCTGGCATATCAATTCAAGATAAAACCTACGCTAGTAAAGATAATATCAGATTTAATTCAAATCAAAACTCATTTTCTATTAACTGCGATATTATTAGCTTAATCCACAACCAATCAGTTAACTTAGTTTATACACTCAATGACGGTAATTTTAACGAGACTCAAGAAAATAATATAAATTTCAACCAACTTGAATCAGGGGTTTACCAATTAAAAATTCAGGCAAAAAACGATATTAACCAGTTTACCACACCATATTATGTATCATTCGAAATACTAAAACCGATTTTACTACAAACCCCAATATTATTTCTTGAAATTTTCACACTCATTCTTATAATTATTTTAATAATAAAATATCGCATTAAAACTATAAAGGCTCAAAGCGAACACGAAAAATCAATTTATTCTCAAATAACTCAACTTGAAAAAACAGCGCTCAATCTAAGTTTAAATCCACATTTCTTATTTAACTCGCTCAATTCAATACAAAAAAAGGTGATTAATTATAAAGATGAAAGCCTAACAAACCATATTGCAGAATTTTCGCAGTTAATGCGAAAGGTGCTCGACAACTCTGACAGCAAAGAAATAAGCTTGTTTGAAGAACTTGAGCAACTTGAATTGTATTTAAAATTAGAGCAACGACGATTTAATAATAAATTTACTTATGTAATAAATATTGCCGACAGTTTAGAAATTGATGATATCCCAGTTCCGCCTATGCTATTGCAGCCTTTTGTAGAAAACTCAATACTACACGGCATTTTACCAAAAGAAACAACAGGAAATATTGATATTAATATTTACGAAGATAAAAACGTTTTAAAAATAAAAATAGACGATAACGGTGTTGGATTTAAAAGCAATCAAAAAAACAAAACATCAAAAGGAATTGAAATCACTAAAAAAAGACTGTACTTGGCCGACGCAAGAAATACTTTAAAAATAATTGATAAAAAAACAGAACTGCAAGGGGTTGGCGTTACAGTTCTGATAGTGTTGTATGGATAAAAATGTATTTTTCATTTTCACAACGACAAAATATAGGCGCATAAAAAGGAATTCTAAACCGTAACTTTATTAATTATAATATTTTTCATAACAAAATGGCAACATCTCTAAAAACATTCCCTAAAAACAAGTTCAATGTAATTATTATTGATGATGAAAAGCCCGCAATAGAAATATTAAAAAATCTAATCTCAAATTTTTACACTGATTTAGAAGTATTATATTCAACTACCAACCCAGTTGAAGCGGTAGAGATGATAAATAATTTTGATTTTGACATATTATTACTCGACATAAAAATGCCCAAACTTAATGGCTTTGAATTACTTCATAAAATTTCAGATAGAACTTTTCATCTTGTTTTTACTACTGCTCACGATAAGTTTGCTCTACATGCACTTAGAGCAAACGCCATTGACTTTTTATTAAAACCAATAGGAATTAGAGAACTCGATCAATGCATCAAAAAAATCAGATTAATAGGAAAACTAAATTCTTTAAAACCTTCAGGTCGTGAGTTTAACAAATTGCAAAGGTTAAATTTATTAAATACACTAAAAGCAGAATCAAAGTATCAATCTACTATAACAATAAACAATGGGTTTAATTATCATATAATTAATACTGAAGATATTATAAGAGTAGAAAGCAGTGAAAAAGGGATACGGCTTTATACTAAAAATAAATTATCGCTTTATTCCGATCAAACTTTAAAGGATTTTGAACATATATTGAATCCAGAACATTTTATCCGTAGCCATATTTCACATTTAATTAACAAAAACTACATAAGGTCATTTTGGCTCAAGCGAACTGGTGAAGCCCACATGTTAGATGGGGCTACAATACCAATTTCAGCCAGAAGAAAAAAAGAATTCCTTGAAAAAATAAATTATGAGCGTTAAATACAAAATAATAGTTGTTAGTATTTTACTTTTTTTCCAAGGCTCAGCTTTTTCGCAGTTAATTCCTGAATTTGAATACCGGTATTATAATAAGGCCAATGGTCTAAATGCGACAAACATTTTTTGTATTACACCAATTCACACAGGTGAACTTCTAATCGGTAGTGAAAATGGTGTGTTCAGCCATAATGGTCACGAATTTCGGAAGCCAAAATTTTCTGCTAAAATTGGTTTACGACCGGTTACTGAAATCATTGAACTGGAAAATCATGATATTCTTATTTATGCTGAAAACCCCAATATTGTTTTTTTAATAAGAAAAGACAGCATGCTAGCTAATTGGAAAATTGAAGGGAATAGAGATATACGTTACAAAGTAAGTTTTGCTCGAAATCAAAATACCATTTATACAAAAAGAGAAAATGAAATTTTCAAAATTGACATCTATAATGATCCAGTCCAAGAGAAAATTATTTCTGAAAAAAAAATCAACTCATTTTTTTCAACTTCAAATGGCCAAATTTATATTTATAATAATGAGCATTTAAAACTTTTTGAAAATGACATCTGTACTAATATCTACAAGTCTGAATTAGGTTTATTTTGGTGCTATTTTGAATACGAAAACCATATAACGATAATAGATAGAGACAGTTTATTCGTGTTTGATTCTAAAAACCTTCTTTATAAATCTAACTTTGAAAACAACAGATCAAAAGGATTAGCGCACCCTAAATTTATTGATGCAAATGGCAACAAGTACTTCACGTTTTCTTCACCAGGGTTGTTTAAACTTGACCAAAGCAACAAATTATCTAATATTTTCAAACAGTTTAGCATTCCCAAGGAGACCTTTTGTTCAGCTTATTATAAGTCCAAAAATAATATTCATTGGATAGGCACTATTGATCAAGGATTAATAAAAATCAAGGAGTCTTTAGTTCAAAAAGAAAAAATGTTTACCAACAAAAACATTACCTGTTTAGCTATCAATAAAAAAAAACAATCCTTTTTAGTAGGAACATCTACTGGTTTATTCGATAACGAAGCAAACGTAATTCCTCTAACATTACAAACAGACACCACTTTAACCGCCCCCTTCATTACGTCAATTAAACACACAAATAATCAATGGTATGTTTCTTCATTATTGCCTAATTATAATAACACTTTAGACATACAGCATAAAAAAACACTTATACATATAAAAAATGGCCCTTTTTCAGATTATTGGAACAATTCTCATATCTATGGTTTTTGGAATAGATTTAGAATCAGCTCATTAACCAATGCCTTAGATACTTCATTTAAAGCAACGCAGTTTGTTGGTCGTATAAACAACGGTTTTAATGATTCCTCAATTTATTATCTATTAGGCGATGGGGCGATTTTCGAATTAAAATCCGAGAATAAAAACATCATTATTGATAGCATTAAAACAAAAATATTTAAGACTGGGAACTACGGAATCACTTTTAATCATTTGTTAAAAAAAGGTCAAACTTTTTATTTGAGTACATCAAAGGGGCTTTTCAGCTTTAACCGTGACTCTAATGACCAATTCATAAATGTTAAAAAATTAAATACCAACAATTGTAGAATGTCCATAAGTCTAAATGACAGCCTAATGATAAGCCTAGGACTCAACGCATTAAATATATTTAAAGTAAGCTCCGGAGAAAATATTTTTAAAATCCCATCGCCAAGTGGTTTAACCTTCAACACTATTCATAAGTATTCAGATGATAAGTTTCTTATTACAAGTTCAAAAGGACTGTACTCATTGTTAAAAAGTAAACTCCTTAATTTAAAATCTGGAAAGTCAATTATTAAGTTTGAATCATTTGAGATTGATGGAATATCATCTTTAGAGCTCCCAATTAACTTTAAAAACAACACAAATTCCATAAAATTAAACTTGACCAGTATTAATACTAATTTAGATAAAGCACCTAAGTACTTTTATACTTTAAACAATGGCTCCCCAGTACAAACAACAACCAATCAATTAAAATTTGAGAATTTAAGAGCTGGAACCTACACACTCAACGTTTGGGCAGTTGATGAATACAACAAAATCAGCAATAAATTAACAAAAACATTTATAATACAATTACCATTATGGAGAAAACCTTGGTTTATTAGCATAATAACAACATCTATAATTACTGCTCTAATACTAATTTTTTATGTGCAAAAAAATATCGAAAAACGGAAAAGAGATATACAATCACATTTGATTCATCTTGAGCGTAAAGCCTTAAATCTTAGCCTAAATCCACATTTTTTATTTAACAGCCTAAATATAATTCAACAACATGCTTCAGCTACAGCAAATGTTAATCTAATAAATTTCGTTTCAGACTTTTCAATGTTTTTCAGAAAAGTGCTAGAAAGTAACGAGAAAAGTATGATTCTACTTTCTGACGAAATGGACCTTGCTATTAATTATTTAAATATAGAAAAAGCTCGATATGATAACATCTTTACTTATACCATTAAAAAGTCAAAAAAAGTAGACGAACTTGAACTCGAAGTACCACCAATGCTACTACAACCATTTTTAGAAAATGCCATTGTTCATGGTATTTCAGAATTAAAAAATTTGAAACAAGGACTAATAGAAATCGAAATTAAACTTGATAGCGGGTTTCTAAATATTATTATTACTGACAATGGTGTAGGACTAAAAAATGGAAACAGTCAAAACGAACACTTAGGTATTGCTATTTCGAGAAAAAGGCTCCAACTAATTAACAAAGAAAACTCAATCAAATTATTTGAAAGATCCAGTATTGGTCAACAAAATGGAACAATGGTGGTAATGAAATTAAAACTTTCACAAGATCAAATTAACAGCAATTATTAATCTTTACCTGTAAAGCCTTCTCCTTTTTCTAATATCTCCCAAGTATGATCTCCAAGTAGCTTTACTTTGGCTATAAAGTAATCATAAGGCATGCTTCTGCCCCATTCTGCCGGAGCCACCATGGTAAGCATATCTTTTTCGCCTTTGTTATATAAGTAGTAAATATGTGAAATCAAGGGTTCAAAACGCATTTCGGCTTTATAAATACGCTCCGATATCTCTACCCTATCTTGTAATTGTTTGGCTTGTTTTGCCAAAAGCTCCATTTGCTCATAAATCTGCCCCATTTGCATATTGGTTTGTTCATGCATTGAACTTACCGCTCTGCCTTTTATTTTACCCTTGTCTTCAGGTTTTACCAAGGCGCCGCCAACGGTATGGGCATACTCAAGAGAATGCGGGTTCTCAGTTATTTTATCCTTATCAATTGGATTTACAAAATCCTTTTTGCTTTTATTTTCTGCACTCATCTACTTAAAAACCAAATTGTGAGATCAAAGTTCTGCTATTGTACCAAAACCGTTGCATTTGGCAGTAAAAAATGAATTCGTTGCAAAAAATCATAATCGTAGCAATTGGTTTTCAAGCTCTTAAGTGTATCAAAGTTTTTTAGCCTAATAGCAATTTCGCCTTCGTTACATTCATTAAGCGAAATTTTTTCAAGGTTGCTGGGTAGGTTCATTAGGTTTCTATCAGCAAAAACATTTAAAGGGTTATAGTCAACCACAAGGTTTGTTAGGTTGTCTAAATGATAAAGTTCGGCAGGGAGTTGAGTAAGCCCATTGTTCGAAATATTTAACTGTTCTAAACTTTTTATTTCTGATAAAACGCCAATAGCCTGAGACCAATTCATTCTAAAGTTTGCACTTAAGTTTATGCGTTTTAACTTTTTTAACTTAGTTAAATTTTCAGGCAATTTCCGTAACAGGTTACCGCTAAGATCGAGCTGCTCTAATTGGCTAAATACCGAAACATCTATTGGCAATTGCTCAAGTTTTCTGCCTTTTAGCGAAAACGACCTAACCTGCTGACTATCTTTAACTAACATTGCAAAAGGACTTAATAGCTGACTCATACTTTTTGTGTTTTCGTTTTGTTTGATAATACGAAATAATACAGGGGGTGTGCAGAAATGCTGCGCAGCTGATTTTTGCATAAAATAAAATTGCCTGTGCAACCAATTGTAACTTATGATCTTTTAAAGGCGTAGTATTAGCAACGTGGAAAATCAACTTCAAGAATTAATAGACGGCTGCATAGAAGGCAAGCGCAAGTACCAATTCAAGTTTTACAACTTGTTTGCATCAAAAATGATGGGAGTTTGCCTAAGGTACTCAAAAAACCAAGCCGAAGCCGAAGACATTTTACAAGACGGATTTGTAAAAGTATTTGGTAATATGCATAAATTTCAGCCTTACGGATCGTTTGAAGGTTGGGTAAGAAGAATATTTGTAAATACCGCAATAGAGTACTACCGCCAACGACGTAGGTTTATGATTAACGATATTGAGCTGGAGAATCAAGACTTTGAGTTTAGCGACGATGTTGTTGACAAAATGGCTGCTGAGGAAATTATTGCATTGATAAAAGATATGCCCGACGGATACCGAATGGTTTTTAACATGTATGCAATTGAAGGCTATAGCCATAAAGAAATTGCAAATGAGCTAGGAATTTCAGTAGGTACATCAAAATCACAATATTCAAGGGCTCGAAGCTATTTGCAAAAACAAATGGCAGAAATTGAGAAAACAGAAACAGTTAATTTAAAACTGCATGGATAAATCTTTTGAAAATAAGCTTCAGCAAAAGCTACAGGTTTTTGAAGCTGATGTGCCCAGCAATGCTTGGCA
The DNA here is from genome assembly GCA_049599535.1 of Bacteroidia bacterium. GTDB lineage: Bacteria > Bacteroidota > Bacteroidia > CAILMK01 > JACPUW01 > JACPUW01. Next base: position 9,380 of record JBMYOR010000038.1, read on the forward strand.
AAAGATTGACCATGGCCTTGAAAACCCATTTGAAAATAAATTAAAAAGTAAACTTAACGGCATAAACGCACCAGTAGGTGCCGGAACCTGGACTGCCATTGAGAGTAAAATGCCAAACTCGCTCGAAAACGCTTTGCAAAGCAAAGTTGGCCAGTTTGAAACACCCGTAAATGCTGGCGTATGGCAGGCAATATCACAAAATATTGAATCGATGCCTGGAGTTTTTGAAGATGCCATACAGCACAAACTCACTAACCATCAGTCAGCACCACCGCCACATTTGGCCCAAAATATATTTAGAACAATAGATAGCGGCAATTCCATAAACTGGCGAAAAACCATCTCGACAGTAGCAGCAGTTTTTCTGCTTTTTACTTCAATGCTTTTTTTACCGAAGCAATTTAATAATGGCGAATTAAAAAGAAGTGCAATCGCTTTTGATACTGGTAAAACTAACGATATGCCAACTCAACTGGCATCAATTTTACCCATAAATTCTAAATCGGCAAACGATAATAATTACCTAAACAATGGCCAAATTGATAATACACAAATCAATTCTATTTCAAGTGGTCACAATATTGATCAACCAAATAATGGATCAAGCAGAATAGGCAACAATTACATTACTAGTGTATCGTTAGGTTCAAACCCTGCCAATACTGCAATTTTAAATAACTCAGATGGTGAGTATGATAATGTGAATGTTAAACAACTGCCAAGACTTAAATATTTAGACCTGGAATATGGTCCTACCAATGCAAAACACTTAGCATTAATGGCCATGGCTGCCAAAACTGAAGATAATTTTATTACTACAAAACCTGAAAGCAAACTCAATTTTGGTGTAATGGCATCTAGTGGAACTTTTGCCATGAACGCCAAGCCCAATAATGTTTTATTTGCGTATGGAGAATCTGCAGCTCAATTTCAAAACGAGCTCTACAGTTTGGGGAGCTATAACTCATTAGGTGCAAGTGTTGCCCGTAAAATCAGCAACAAAACAAACTTTATGTCTGGCGTTAATTTAACTCTAGCATTTAATCAAATGTATTTTTCAATTAAGGCCAATGATCAGCCAACATCGCTAAATAGTTTGGTTAACGATGGTGATTTAGTAACTAGCGCTTATAACCCTACGGCAAATACGCTTAGCAGCAAGCGCGAAAGCGAACTTGAATACGGTAATGTTGATGAATCTATACTTGATGGAGATAGCATTATAATTGGCAACAATTTTAGTGTTACTAATCAATATGCTTTTATTGATCTTCCGCTTGGATTTGAAGTAAAATTAAAGGAAAAACAAAATGCTTCAATTACAGCACGATTGGGTACCAAAATTAGGTTTATGGCTGGTGCTCACTCCTATCATATCAATCACGATAGAGATCAAATAGTTGAAGTAAACTCGGCAATGTCTCAGGCATTTTACCAAACAAGCCTTGTGGGTTTTGGTGGCGTAAGCTACAACCATGACCTTAACGATAACTATCAAATCTATTTTGGCCCAGAACTCAACATCAATGCTACCGATTTAAATAAATTGGGTACTTGGATGTCGATGAAACCAGTACAATTGGGATTACATATTGGCATTAAACAAAAAATAAGTTAACGGCACTGCGCAAAATCTTTGCATAGGCAATTATCAATGTTGTGGTAAAATATATGTACCATGAAACACAACATTGAAAACAAAATCGAAAACATTACCTCAATACTATTAGCATTTGGTGTTTTAATACCCGTTTCAATTCTCATTTTAAAGCATTTACTTTTTTAGTAAAATTATCTTTGGGTATTTATAAGCTTATTTTGCGCCGAATTTTTTTCTTAAAAACAGTTTGCGCTACTTTACAATATTTGTACTGCTCCTATTTCAGCTTTACGGCCATAGCCAATCGGTAATCGTTAATGTGCAATACCAAGGGCTTAAACGCACAAAGGCTACAACCTTAAATAGGGTAATTGGCATAAACCATAAACGTATAAAAACTTTAGATAGTAGTAGCGTAATTGCCAAGGCAAAGCAAGATCTTTATAATACACGTCTATTTTCATCAATTACTTACAAGTCGCAATTAAAAAACGATACACTCAAATTAACATTTACTCTTATTGAAAGATGGTATACCTATGCCGTACCTTATTTTGATTTGATTGACCGTAACTTTAATGAGTGGTGGGTTACAAGAAATCATGATGTTAATAGAATAATTATTGGTGCTGATTTTACACAAAAAAATGTAACAGGCCGTAATGATGACTTAAGCTTATCAATACTTGCTGGTAATCAAAACAGATTACAACTTGAATACCGATTGCTAAATTTTATTAAACAAGGCAAGTTTGGTTTAAAATTTACATCTCAATATCATGCTTACCGAAATGTAAATGTTCAAAATAATAGCAATCAACTGGTTTTTAGTCATTTTGATGATGTAAGCCTTACAAAGTTTCAGTCTAATACTTCATTTTACTATCACCCATCTTTTGCCAAACACGCTTGGCTTAACCTTGGATACCAATATTCATTGGCAACTAATAATGTACTTAAGCTCAACCCCAATTATTTGGGAATTGAGAACCTTAGCCAATTGAATATTGGTATTTTAAAAACGGGGTTTAGAATTGATACCAGAGATATTAGAGGGTATGCTCAAAAAGGCAGTTTGCTATTTGCTGAGTTAACAAGGTTTACCATGTTTAAACGGCAAAGCTTAAGCTTTACAGAGTTAAACATCAGATACACAAGGCACGTACCATTTAAAGAAAAAGCTGACTTGGGCCTTACATCCATTATTAAACTTAGTACTGATAAACCCAGGCCTTACGAGTTAAACAGAGGGCTAGGCTGGGGGGTAAATGCAATAAGATGCTACGACTATTATGTAATAGATGGCGCGTTTTTTTTCGCACAGAAAACATCAATTAGGTATAAAATAATTGACAAAAATGTAAAGGCTAAAAGGTTTCCTATAAAATCATTTAGGCTAATACCACTAAAAGTAGCCCCCAAATTGTTTTTTGATGTTGCCTATGTAAAAAA
>JBMYOR010000039.1:0-4924 GCA_049599535.1 Bacteroidia bacterium
TTTTAGTAGCCAAGGTGCTCCAAGGCCTATTGATAATCTTCGGTTTTGCCAATACATACCAAAACCTACTTGCGGCAGCAATTGGCTGCTTACATCATTGGCAAAGGCTGGGTCGTTTTCTTCAATAGTTTCTATGGCACTCCAATTATTATTTTGATTAATAGCACCAGCCTGTAGCCCAAAAGATAATTCGCCATTAAAAGCTTTAATACGGTACGAGTACGAGCCCATAACCTGCAAGGTATTTAATGGACCTATTTCATCGTTTAAAATACTAAATCCCCAGCCCATTGATTTGTTTACCAATGCCCCATCAAGATTTAAGAAAGTGGTAGTTGGGGCACCATCTACTTGGGTCCATTGTAGCCGGCTTAATATTAGCCCGTTGATTTTGCCTGAAAAACCAGCGTATGCCGGATTATTTAGCTGCAAGTGGTTGGTAGTTTGCGTATGCATTGGAAAATGCTGCCCATTTACCATTGTAGCCAACAGCAAAAAACCTAATATTTTAGCGATTAATGACCACATATCCTTCTTCTTTAAAATTAATACTCTCAACAGTTACTAAATAAAAATAAGTGCCATCTGTTAGTTCTGATCCGTTTTGGTTTATGCCTTGCCAATCGTTTTTGTAATTAGGATTGTCATATATTACTTGGCCCCATCTATTATAAACCACTAAGTGTAAATCGTTATAAAAAGTACCGTTTTCAATTACTAGAGCATCATTTATACCGTCGTTATTTGGTGAAAAACCATTTGGTATTCTTAGTTTAGGGTTTTGAAGTACTTCAATTTTTATTAAGGCTCTACTTTGTTTGTTGGGGTTGCCATCATCAATTATTTTATAGGTTGCCGAATCATTACCAAAATAACCTGGGTCAGGGGTATAGGTAAAAAATGGTGCACTACCTGAAATTGATCCGTTTGAGAAATTAGATAAGAAAATATCAAATTGTAAAGAATCCGAATCGGGGTCGTAATCGTTTTCAACTGGATTAAAATCAAGCGTTTGGTCTTGATAAATTATATATCCATCATCAATAGCTAATGGTTTTTGGTTGGGCTCTTGTATGGTAATATAAACCCAAGCCGAATCAGCTTCGTATGAGGGCTTGTTCATTGTGAGTTTATATTGAAAACTATCGGTACCAATAAATGTAAAACCCGATTGGTACTCGAAACCCGTAATTGAAAGATTATTGAGTGAGCCAATCGCTGGTGGTGTAATTAAACTTATGGCTACATTATTTGTGTTTAAATCATTTACAACTACATTTTCTTTTAAAAGAGTATCGGGAAACATGGTGTAATTATCATTAAAACAAATGGGCGCATTTGGGTCTTTATTTAGAACTATAATAATCTGTGCTGTATCACATGTTTTAGGGGTGTCGGTATAGCAAATTGAATATGTAATAATTAAAGTATCAGGTAGTTGGGTGTGATTTTTAATACAGATTGATGAGTCGGTTTCAAGATTAAAGGTGCGTAAGGCATTTGTTCTGATGATATTGAAATCAATTGCCCTTTTAAAAGTATCGTTTAGCAGATGATAAAAGCAAGTATCAATATTTCTAATAATTGAAACCGTATCGTTTACCGCATTGGGTGCGCTGGTATCGGCATCAATATTTACAAATATCCATGCGGTATCGCAAATTGCGGGGTTTTTAATCAGGCAAGCGCAATATTCAAACGAATCAATTCCCAGATTTCGGGGTTTGCTTTTGTAATGAATTAAAGTGCTATCGGTATTAAGTTTAGCATTATTAGAGCCGCTATAATTTAGGCAAAGGGTGTACTTGCCTTTAAGTGTATCGTTTTCAAAAAAGTCAATTTTAATAGAATCACCTTCGTTTACGTAAACTGTATCGTTTTCTAAATAAATGAATTGATTGCGCTGAATTACCTTCACAGTTACATTAGCCGTGTCGCATAAAATGGGCTCAAACTTGCGGCAAACGCAATATTGAAAAGTATCAATACCTGCATTAAAATTTTGATACACCAGGCTATCTTTTCCTTTTTTATTAATTGTTGCCAGGCTTTTACCTTTTAATAGCTTAGTACTATAGATACCGAAAATGGTATCGTTGCGAATAATGTTATAGCCCACTTTTACGCCTTCATAAGTGCTTAAAGTATCGTCAATAGCAATGGGTTTAAAAGGGGGGCAGTTGGCTCGTTTAACCACAGCTAAGTTCAGTTTAAGGTCGTATAGCATGTAGCCAGGTTGGCCATCAACTGCGCCATGTGTTTGTTGGTAACATTTACTTGTGCTATTTACATTTTTACCAGCGAGTCCTTTTTGTGCCGAAAAAGAAAAATTGTTGGGCGTAGAGAGTTGTTTGAGCCAAAGTAAGCCACCACCGCCACCACCACCAGGGCCATGGCAAAATGAGTTAAAGCCATTGTTATCAACGTTTCCGCCGTTTCCGCCATTTACTTCAACATTTATTTGGCCTTTATATGAATCGCAAAAAAGGGCCACAGTGCCACCAGCACCGCCGCCGCCGGCGCCATCTCTTCCGGCAGTATCAATTACACTTTTTCCGTTTGAAATAAGGTTAATGTTTTTTGAAACCAGCTTTGGGGTGTTTATAAAAATAATACCACCACCGGGCATTCCTGCTACACCACCAACACCATCGCTGGCCTCGTTATTTTGTTGCCCACCGCCACCGCCGCCACCAAAAATCAATCGGTTTAGGGTGTTTCTAGGTATTGCGTTAAAAAGAGTATCATATAATATAGGTTTGCCACCAACGCCGCCAACCCGGGCATTGCTACAGGCACCGCTGCCAAAGCTTACTTCTTTACCACCAAGGCCGCCGCTACCAGCATTGCCACCGCCACCGCCACCGGTATTACTGGCATTGCCACCGCCGCCGCCATTTGCCGATGCACCCCGGCAGGCAGTATTGTTATTAAGTTTTACTATTGATTCTCCTTTTTCGCCGCCGTAGCCCGATTGGTAATCGCAATAAAATTCATCATAATTGCACTTTACCCGTGTTTGGCTCACTTTACCGCCATTATAGCCTAAGCCGCTTACATTTATATTGTGGTTTAGGGTAATTGAATCTAATGCCTTTAGGTAAACGATTCCGCCGGTGCTGGTATCCCAAGGTTTGGCAGTAATTGTAGCTGTAGATTCAATTTTTTGCTTGGGCCTTATGCCAACAATTTGCACATTAAAATCGACATTAAATGGTTGTTTTACTTGCTTATAAAGGTAAATGGTATCGCGAGATATGATTTGGATTCGGTTTTCTTCAAACAGCCCTGCTCCGTTGTGTTTAATCAGTTTACCGTAGTCATCAGAGTTTGATTTATCAATTGTGGCGCCTTTGCTTTGGTGCATAAGCACGTAATCTTCGGCATAAAAACCCAAAGTGGTGTCAACCCTAATAAAGCACGAATCTATTTCGATCACTTTAGCATAGGCATTAATGATGGTGTCTTGTGCAGCTAATGTGCGGCAAAGTCCGATGATAACCAATAAAATGCTGAGAGAACCTTTCAATTTAAAGTTGTTGCTTTTGGCCAGTCGAATTTGCGAATTAATCTAAGAAATTAACTGAAAGCCGATTGAAATTCGGTCAATAACTTACTTTGCAATGAATTGTATTTTAGAAAACAATTAATAATCTTGAAATTAGATAAACCGTAGTAAATAAATTAATAATGCTAAGAAAAATAGGCTTTCAATTAATTCTTTCGTTTTTCTTGTTTAGTTTTTTCAATGTTCAGGGGTCTCATATACTTGGGTCAAACATTGAATGGACTTTCATAAATTCAGACACAATAAAGTTTGATTTTAAATTTTATAGAGACTGTAACGGTGTAAAGCAGGGTGATTTTGATGCTACTTTGTTTAGCGGAAGTAGGTTTATAGATTCCCTTGATTTTAAGCTCATGAATACTGAAGATGTAACGCCAGTTTGTAAATCTTCATGTACGCAATGTTCTAACAGCGGGTGTTCATTTAAATATGGCGTACAAGAAAATACATTTACTGCAATTTGGCCAATTGATTCAATGTGGAGAGATAGTGGGTTTTGCGAAATTGTTTTGGGAATTTATTTGGTGGATAGGGCCACTTCTTTAACTAGTGTGTCTTCAACAGCTGATTTTTATACCGATTGTATGTTGAACATCTGCGGTAATAAACTCACAAATTCGCCAACATCTACTTCAAATCTTGTGCACCTGCTTTGTTTGGGCCAAAATGCTTTATTGCCAACGGCATTACAAAATTTCTCTCAAAATCAAATCGGCTATGACTCATTAAGGTACCATTTGGTTTCGCCAAAAATCAGAAAAACAGTTGATGTATTATACCAAGGCGGTTATGACTATGAGAATCCACTGTATTATTTGGGTTTTCCAAATACGAATGGCCGATTACCGAGAGGGTTTCATAACAATTCAGAAAATGGACTTATACAGTTTAGACCCATGAAAACTGAAGTCTCAATTTTTGTACAAAAAGTGGTTTGGTATAAAAATGGTGAAGTAGCCGGATGGGTGAATAGAGAAAATGCTGTTTTTGTATTAAAATGTCCTTCAAATAATCCGCCTTATCTATCAGGAGTAAATTGTACTTCTAGTTCACCACAGAATTACACAACGAGTGCTTGCAAGGGTGATAAAATAATATTTGATGTTTGCGGTAGAGATAATGATAAAAACGACTCATTAAATTTGGAGGCGCTAGGATTGCCTGAATCTGCCAAGTTTTATTTGTTAGATTCAAATGCCAGTAGACCTAGGGGAAGAGTAGAGTTGATCATTGATTCAACTATTTGGGATCAAAAGAAATTTCAATTTTTTGTTAAAGTACAAGATAATAGTTGTCCTGTTCCCAGTGCAAGTGGAGCTCAATACACGGTGCAAATTATAGATAAAAGCACGGCAA
>JBMYOR010000039.1:4934-12253 GCA_049599535.1 Bacteroidia bacterium
AATTGAGACGAGTATTATTGACACATCTTGCGGAACTGCACGCCTAAACATAAGTGTAAAAGATTCAATACCACACGCACGTATTTATTGGTATGTGAATGATACTTTAATAGCCAATACTGATACTACGCTCCATAGTTTTTCATCATTAGACTCTCAATTGGTAAGGGTTGATATTTCTCGAGGTAATTGTATTTATTCGTTTTATGATACCATTGTGCCAAGTAGTGCAAGTCCCATTAAAATCGGTCAAATTAAGGATGTGGATTTGTGTGAGAACGAATTCTATTCCAAATTTATTGATGTAGAATCTAAGAATGGAATTGATAATTTTACCTGGTCTTATTTCTCTAATGGCCAATTGGCTTTTAAAGACTCATCAAGAAAAGTAAGTTTTAAACCCACTTCGTCAGGTATAGGCTCTATCATATTATCTGCTATAGACTCTGGTGGATGTACACTGGCGAAAAATGTTAATGTTAATGTGCGGTCTAATCATTTTATAGCCCTTCATAAGGATACAAGTCTATGTACATCAACCGATTTTGTTGTTAAACTAGACACGATTAGTACGTTTAACAAAGGGTGGTATGTTGATTCTAACTTTATTGGAAATTCTTTTTCAAGTAAAGACTATAAGCCTGGTAAATACGAGGTATGGACAAGCTCTAAGGTGAAAAATTACTGTTGGTATTCAAGTTTTAATTTAGCCTTTACGCCTCAGCCAAACTTGGTAGTTCCACCTTCAATACAAACTTGTTTAAAGCATGTTCCTATTGAACTACAGTCTAATTATAAAAATACCATGTGGGTAGGTGATCAAATTATTAATGATTCATTTTTTCTAGATAATTCTGGGGTTAAATATATAGATACTGTAAAAGCTAAATACGAATCGGTTGCGGGCTGTAAAGATTCCGCTTTAATGACCATTTATAATGGCTATGATACGAGTAGTATTAAAATGCCGAGTTTAATTGATGTCTGCTATTCTACCGATACATTTTTAAACATTGGAAATGTAGATAGCGGCTATTGGAGCACAGGAAAGTATTTCTTTTCTAGAATTACCGATTCTACTTATAAAGTCTTAACTAAAGTCTTGCAAGTTGGCAATCAAAAAGCTGTTTTTGAAGGCGTAACTAAAAAAGGGTGTATAGATACGCGCAGTGTAATTTTAAGTAGAAAGAATAAAATAGATTTTAGCGTAAGAGCAGCGAATAATGTAGTGTGCATGGATACAACTTCTTTGTTTTCTAAGCCTAGCACAAAGCGCTGGAGCGGATATGGGGTACTTGATTCTGCTTCGAAATATTATTTTAAACCAAATGGTAAGTCAGGACTATTCACTTTAAAAGCAGTTTATTGGGAAAAGGGATGCAGTGCTTCAGATAGTTTGCAAATAAAAGTGAAAGAAGATATAAGGCTTAAAAAGACTGATTTTCAGCCTAAAGTTTGTCTTGGCGATACTGTTTTCTTTGAATATCCTATTGGTAATGATGGTTATTGGTATGATATGAATAAGTATTCATCAGTTAATAGCGCTGTGGGTTATGTGGTGCCAAAAAAGAGAGATACTATACTTCAACGTTTTAGGTATCATTTGCCAACTACCAAGCTAAGAGAAAAGTATTGTAATAATCTAGATACGATTAGGTTCACACCAATGCCTTATCCTAAAGTGTATATGGATGACACTTTGGCTTTTTGCGATATTGATAGCTTGGTAAAATTGAAGGGAAATCCAGCTCAAGTTTCATGGTTTGGTTCTATTGTTTACCCAAAGGATGATGAGTATTTAGTAAATCCAAGATTTATAATAAATGGTGTTTCTTACGCAAACTTGAATAAAACCAATGCAAATGGTTGTACAACAAAAAAGAGGGTGTTTTTAGCAAAAAGACCAACTCCTGTTGTAGTGGCAGATAGCGATACAAGCATTTGTGTAGATGAATCAGGCTATATCTATAATTTTAAAAATACCAACGGAAAGTGGTCTGGTAAATATTTGAATGGTTTAACTTCAATAAAACTTGACTATAATTATCCTTTAGGCAGTTATAAATATGTTTTGCAAAAGAGTAACAAGTTTAATTGTGTGGCGCGAGACGAATTTATTTTAGAAATGGGTAGATCTTACGATACTAATATAAGCGCCGATACCACATGGGGCGAAGCGCCTTTAGAAGTAGAGTTTACTTCTGATTTAAATTACGCTAAAAACCTAATCTGGTATTTCGGAAACGGTGATAGCGCTTTAAATACGTTAAACACAAACTACACATATAACCAAGTAGGAAAATTCAGTGTTTCACTTATTGTTTCAGATAGCTTAAACATTTGTAAGACACGAACAGTAAAAAGCAACATGATAACTGTAGTAAAATCTAATAGCATATTAGATAATGGCGATATATCAGTGGAGCTTTACCCTAACCCGAGTAAGGGTTCATTTCTACTAATAAACCAAACATCAAAAGTGATAGATGCTAAGGTTTACAATACTGATGGACAATTAATAGAAACAATGGGTGAAATTAAAGATGAAATACTTTTTGGAGAAGAATACCAAACAGGTACATATATCCTTAAAATTTTAGACGGTGATGGGAGTGAGAGGGTGTTCAGTTTAATTAAACTGTAAGGTTGTTGAATTAAGTTTTTGAATGTGCGCCAAAGACTCTTAATTTTAACCCGAAATTTTATGGTCCCGTAGTTCAACGGATAGAATAGAAGTTTCCTAAACTTTAGATACAGGTTCGATTCCTGTCGGGACTACTAAAGATTTTTGTTAATCCCTGTTTACACCATGTAGGCAGGGATTTTTTGTTTCTAAGATTTATTTGGTGAAACATAGGTGAAACAAATGCGAAAGTTTGTGCTTTTAAATTGCGGTAGGTGAAAATTACAACATATCCCTTCATTTAAAGGAAAAATTGGTTTAAAAGATACTTAGAATCAAGCTACCAAACCAGTCAACAAAAAGCATTAAACCATATGTAACAATTACCAAAATGATTTTGTAACCATGTTCTTTGGGACTAAGTAAATGGTATTTACCGTCAACTTCTTTTAGTAGCTGTGGTAAGTTAATAATTTGTGATACTAGGAAGTAAGCAAAAATTCTCCCTACATATGTCATTTCAAAAAGGTAATCGTAGTGGCTTATTTCTATAAACTTGAATTTGTAGAAGTAAGTTGGGATTAAAAGTAAATTTACTACTGTGGGTATGTAATAAACTATCTGTTTTAATGAAGGCCGTTTACCACTTTGATACTTCTCATAAATAAAAGTAAGATTTAGGTTAACAAGATTTTTGCAGTCCACGATTAAAAGGTGGCCAGGTATTTCTTTTGCTTCACTTGCTTTTTCAGTTTTCTTGTATCTTTTCGCTTCTTGCAGGTAAACTCTTGAAATATTCGAAGGTTCTTTTTCAGAAAGTTCATAGTCTACGAGTTTACCAGAATAGAGCTTTGTACCATCTTCAGTATCAACCAAAACATCAGCCTTTGCGAATAAAAACTTGTTTTTGGTTTTGAGTCTTTTGAACTTTTGAAGCTTTCCATGATGTCCGTTTAACAAGTAGTACCACTGATTTTTAAACTTTAATACTCTGAAATAGCCATCAAGTCCAAGTTTGTTTACTAACCTACCTGATATATTTCCGAAAAGGAATGCATTCAGATAAACTAAACCTGTAAATGGCATGAGCTGACTAAGTATAGATTCCTTAATAGGTACTCCAGGCTTACTAGTAAAAGTAGTTTGGTCGGATGCAAGCTCTTTGTAAGTGTCAATTACTGCACCTATATCTATTGACTCAATAAAATATTCGTAAGTAAGAAATGCTAGGTAAGTATTGAAAAGTCCAGGAATAATGGCATAAAAGACAATTTTAACTAGTGGTTGACCTGCACTATATTGTTTTGAAAACTCTCCGTAGAAGTAGAGTCTTCTTATTATCAATCCTGGAAATATTACAAAGAAAAAAAGTACTATGAAGCCCCATGTAAAAGCCATTTTTGCTTAATTCAAGTTTACAACAATGTCTTCATGGCCTTTCATATTGTCTATTGCATCATCTACTTTTCTGAGGCTATCTTTATTATCTAGTACCCTACGACCAGCTTTTGATACAACTTGTCCGCTATCATCATCTTTAAAAAATTTCCAGATAGCTGCAATTGCTAAAACAGCTAAGAGAATTCCTAGAACACTTTCGCCATTTACCTTTCCTTTTGACATGATTTGCAATTTACATCAATATAACAACTTATCTGCGCAAAGATGTTGTGTAGTAAATAGTTTTAACACTAATTCTTATTGATTTTAAAATTGCAGTGTTGCAATAAATTGTTTGATAATATTTTGAACTAAGCCTTAATATTTTATGGGTTAAATAAACTACTATTTTAGATGAGAATGCAAAAGGATAAACCTGAATAACGAGCATAAAAAACACTAAATGGATTTTGACGAGTATTTAGTGAAATTGCATGGTTGTAAACTCCAGATACCTTTAAGTGAATGTTTTTTGACATAATAAACTCTTTACCTATCGAAAACTGTAAAGATTGTAAGTTTTTATCAAGGAATAGTTCTTTGTCAATTTGAGTCTTAATTAAGTCGTCTTGGGTAATTCTTTTTAATTCATTTTCTCCAGTAATATAATTTCTATCACTTTTTGAACTAACTAGGCTACCAAATAAGGCCAAACTGTGAGACACACCAAATGAGATGAAAAAATTTGTTTTTTGAAGTTTTCTGAAGTGGTACGAAAGACCAATTGATAAATCGAGGTAATTGTAATTTGTCTTAAAGTAGTATATCTCATCAGGATACTCATAAACATTAACTTTACTTACAAAGCCTTTATTTGATAAAGAAATTTTGCTGAAGTAAGATAATCTTGTTTTTGTAGGTAAATTAAGCTCAAAACCCATGCAATATCTCAAATGAGACTTAAATCTGCTTATATCATTTGTATTTGGCCAAGTTAATTGACCATAACTGTACATGTTAAAATCATGGTGATTGAAAGAAGCAAAGAGACCAAGTGAAAATTTGTCTTTTGAAATCCCTTTAATTGAAGCTAATGAAAAAAGAATTAACCATATGTATTTCATAATACAACAAATGTAAAGTGTATCCACGTCTACACCCCTAAGTAAAATAGCTGGATGGATGACCTTTTAATGCTTTGTTTTATCTTACGCCCTTAAACTCAAAAGGCATTAGGCACTAACTATGATAACAGGAGAATTACGTAGCCAAGTAGATAAAATTTGGGAAGCATTTTGGACTGGGGGCATTTCTAACCCATTGAGTGTAATAGAGCAATTTACCTACCTACTGTTTATACGCAGGTTAGATGAAATTCAATTACTTGAAGAAAACAAAGCCAATGTAGTAGGCATACCTATGCAAAGGGTGGTATTTACCCCTGAGCAAAAAGAGCTAAGGTGGAGTTCTTTTAAGAATAAAGACCCACAAAGCATGTTTGACCTTTTTACCAAACCAATGGTAGATGGTATGACCGTGTTTGACCACATGAAAGGAGTAGGTGGAGAAGCAGGTTTGTTTGCCCTATACATGCGGAATGCCAATTTCTTGATTCCTACTCCTAAGCTGCTTGACCAAGTGGTGCAGATGATTGATAAGATTGACATGAAGGATAGGGATACCAAAGGTGACCTATATGAATACATGCTCTCTAAGTTGCAATCAAGTGGAACAAATGGGCAGTTTAGAACCCCAAGGCATATTATTAAGTTAATGGTTGATTTGGTGCAGCCAAAAAGAGATGACATCATGTGCGACCCTTCAAGTGGTACAGCAGGTTTTGTAGTAGCCACAGGAGAATATTATAGAGAAAACCATGCAGATTGGTTTTTAGACGAAGCTTTTAGAAAACACTTTAACAATGAGATGTTTAATGGTATTGAGATAGACGATACTATGATACGCATAGGGGCAATGAACCTGCAATTGCATGGTATTGAAAACCCCAATTTAATTAAGAACGATGCCCTTAGCGAAAGTGCTGGAGCTATAAGAGAAGCCTACACCTTAATACTAGCCAACCCACCTTTTAAAGGTAGTTTAGATTATGATGTAGTAGAGAATAGCCTACTAAAAACAGTAAAGAGTAAAAAGACAGAATTGCTCTTTTTAGGCTTGATGTTGCGAATGCTAAAAACAGGTGGAAGATGTGCCGTAATTGTACCTGATGGGGTGCTATTTGGTAGCAGCAAAGCCCACAAGCAAATAAGGCAAGAGCTAGTAGAAAACCACAAGCTAAATGCTGTAATAAGTATGCCAAGTGGTGTATTTAAACCCTATGCAGGGGTAAGCACAGCAGTACTCATATTTACCAAAACAGGAACAGGTGGCACTGACCATGTATGGTTTTACGATATGAAAGCTGATGGCTACAGCCTTGATGATAAGCGCAGTCCTATTAAAGATAATGACCTACCTGAAATAGTAGAAAGATACCATTCATTTAGTCATTCTGAACTTGATTCAGAATCTGTTGAAATGAAGAGAAAGCGCACAGAAAAAAGCTTTCTAGTACCCTTTGATGAGATAAAAGAAAACGACTGGGATTTATCAATTAATAGGTACAAAGAGATTGAATACGAAGAGATTCAGTATGCACCACCAAAAGATATAATTGCTGAGATAGAAGGTTTGGATAATGAACGAAACGAAGCCATGGCTACTTTAAAAGGCCTTTTGAAATGAAATTTGACAACTTAGTATTTTCCATACAGCAAGTACATACTCATTTTCAGCAACAAGCTGTAAAGGCCGTAAACGTAACGCTAACGCTAAGAAATTGGCTGGTTGGATACTATATTGTTGAGTTTGAGCAAAATGGTGAAGACCGAGCACGCTATGGTGCAGAGCTTATTGAAAAGCTAGCCCAACAAATTGATATAAAAGGCTTAGGGACTACCAACCTAAAAACTACCCGCATTTTTTACCAAGCTTACTCGTTTTTACAACCTTACGTGCAAAGTTTATTACCGCAATTGCAAGGCGAAAACATTGGTCAGTTGCCAACTGACGAATCTTTTACCACTCC
Organism: Bacteroidia bacterium; assembly: GCA_049599535.1. Taxonomy (GTDB): domain Bacteria; phylum Bacteroidota; class Bacteroidia; order CAILMK01; family JACPUW01; genus JACPUW01. Next base: position 12,026 of record JBMYOR010000039.1, read on the forward strand.
TTTTACAATTGGTCAGTCGGCGGGCGCGTTTGCGGCAGAGTTGGAGCCACACATCCCAACCTTCGTGTGCGACACGCTGGAAAAAGCCGTGCAACAGGCCTGGGCGTACGCGCACCAGGAAGCGTTGAATCCCGCCTACATTCTGCTTTCGCCGGCCTGTGCGTCGTTTGACCAATTCGAAAGCTTCGAGCACCGTGGCGACGTGTTTGCCACGATTGTGCGCGACAC
>JBMYOR010000040.1:0-12236 GCA_049599535.1 Bacteroidia bacterium
GAAGGTATTGTAAATGCTTGAACCGTTTTGGTTACAGAGTCTTTACATCCAGCATCACTTTCGGCAACCATCTTTACTTGGTAGTAACCACTTGTTCCATATACATTACCAGTGTGGCGCGTATTAGCTGTTGTGTTGTTACCAAAGTCCCAAGCAAAACCAGTAACACTTCCCGTACTTACCGTTGAAGAGTTTGTGAACTTAACCGTATCATAAGCACAAGCATTGGTGTAGCTAAAGTTAGCACTTGGATTAGGGCTTACAGTAAGTGACTTTAATGTAGTATCAGAACAGTTTCTACTATCTGTTACAATCATTCTTACATTGTATGTACCGCTGTTGCTGTAAGTATTGGTAGGGTTTTTCAAAGTTGCAGTACCACCATCACCAAATGTCCAGCTAAAGCCTTTAAGCGTAGTACTGCTTTGAGCCGTTGTAGTATTTGTAAACTGCATTAAGTTGCCTTCGCAGCTTGCCGTGTTGGTAAAGCTTGCAGCCGGTTGAGCATAAACGGCTACAGATTTCGTATTTGAACTTGTGCTATTATCAGGCAGCAACAAAGTGAGTTTTACATTATAAATTCCGCTGGTTGCGTATTGGTGTCGTGGCATTCTTTGGCTACTGATGGTATCAATAGTTCCATCGCCATAATTCCAAATGTATTTTGAAACTGGGCTACAAGTAACCGAGCTCGCGTAAACAAATTCAGCGGAATCGTGCACACATGCATTAATTGTTGTAAAATCTGCATGCGCTTTTGTGGTTGAACCAATGCCAAGCTCAGTAGAATCTTTACAGCCATTTTGATCAGTAACAAGCAAACTCACATCATACACACCTGAGTTTTTATAGAGATGTTTTGGATTGGAGTTTATCGATGAATTTCCATCATCAAAGGTCCAGTATGAGCTTAAGCTTGTACCATTTGATGTATTCGTAAACGCAATAGAGTCGCCCAAGCAAGCACTTAAGGCATTAAATGCGGCAGTAGGATTTGGGTTTACTGTAATGGTTTTTGTTATTGTATCGGCACAGGCAAAGTTTTTATTTGTGCTTATGAGTTGAGCAGTGTAAATCTTTACGCTATCATATAAATGAGTATTGTTATAATTTATGCTTGTAGTTCCATCACCAAAATTCCATGCTGATTTTATAGCGCCACTTGAAGTATCGGTCGAATTTGTGAAAATGGTACTATCACCCAAACAAACATCTTTTGCAATAAAACTACTTTGTGGCTGTACGTAAATTGTTAAAGACTCGTTAGCCGAATCGGAACAGCCCAAGCCAGAAATCGCAATCAGTTTTGGATTATAGTTCCCAGCATTTGAATAGCTATGCTGAGGATTCTTAGTATTTGAACCATTTCCATCATCAAAGCTCCAAGTATAGCTTAGGCTTCCACTGCCAATGGTGCTATTGTTTACAAACGCAATTGATTGACCCTGACAAGCATCATTTACATTAAAAGATGCAATAGGAGCGGGGTGAACAATCGTGGTTTTTATAATAGAATCTCTACATCCCTGATCGGTGGTAATAGTTAGTTTGGTTGAAAAAGTATCGGCTTGTTGGTAAAAGTGTTTTGGATTATTAAGTGCGCTTGATTGGCCATTGCCAAAGCTCCAATACCAATTGGTAATTGCTCCATTTGCTAAGGTTGATGCATCAATAAAATGAGAAGAATCGTATTCGCAGACTTCGGCAACGGTAAAAGCAGCTGTTGGGTTTGGCTTAATGGTAAACTGATAAAGAAGAGTGTCATTACTTGGCTCACGGTCTCTTGAGCTCTTTACCCAAGCCCGCAAGCTTTGGCCACCGTAGTTTGTGATTTGAATTAATGAGTCAAAATTGAAGTGAACTTCACCGTTCGAAATTTTGGTATTAGTTGATACAATTAAGGTGTCATAAAAGGTGTTTTGCTCAAATTCAAAACCCACAAATAAGCTATCACCATTAACAAATACGCCTTGACCAACACTAGAAATAACCATTTGAAGAGAATCTTTGTTTCCAATGCTTTTACAAGCTGTATTAGGGTTTCTTATACTTTTCACGTAAAGATCTCTTGAAACTTCGTTTGCTCCAATATCAGGGGCGATTTGGTTTCTGAAGGTGCCATGTATGTCATATTTAACACCTAGTGGTTCGCCCGCGTTAATTAGCTCTGAAGCATTGGCATAATCATAATTACTGTTGCTAAAACTAGGGTCAACCGCAATTGAGTGTTGATTGTAAATGTAACTAGATGCTTTCCAAAGCGCAAAGTCTCGGAATTGTGAACTACCAAGGCTTGTTTTAAATTGATTAGTTGCGTAATAGTTATTGTAATCTAGTGCATTAGCGTCCAATACCGATGAGCGAATAAATAATGCGTTAGTTGAATAAAAGTTGTTATTTTTTATTTGGATACCATCAATATGGCCAGTTAGATCAATTAAGGCGTATTGTATTGGTCCGTAAGACGCAATTGTATTGTGATAATATAAGTAGTAAGGTGCGTGGGTTGTTCTAATACCATACTGTCCGGCGCTAATTACATTGTTTGTGAAGTAAGATGAATCAGCTGCTCGGAAATTGTAATCATTAGTAACAAAAATACCAGTGCCTAAAGATGTTATTCTGCATGCATTTACTGCAGCATTTTTAATATTGTCAAAGTATAATCCGTACGGTGCACTCGCAACTAATGAGTCAATATTGGTATTTGAAATGGATATGCTGCCTACGTTCTCTGCATAAATACCATATCTATTGGTATTGTAAATATTGCAGTTTTTTATGGTGAATCCCGTATCAACATCAAGAGAGCAAGTGCTTCTAATGTAAATACCATAATTACCGCCTGTAATATTGCAATTTAAGATTTCGATCCCACTGGGATTTTTTAGATTGCAATTGGTGCCCGCATTGCTACCAATTTTTATGCTAGCATCTCCAAACGTTGGTACTGGATTTATTAAATCACAGTTTTTAATTCTAATGTTTTTTGAGCCATTTTTTATGCCAATTACACCACCATAATTAGTTTGTGCATAGGTATTGGTAATTGTTATATTTTCAACTCTAATGTTTTCTGCATTATCAATAACCAATACATTATTATCATTTACGTTGTTCCAAAAAACGCCTTTCTTACTCTCTCCAATTATTTTGAGTGTGTTTTGGTTTGATAAACCTTTAATGCTATTGATGTAAACCGTTTCATTATATGTGCCATTTTTAATGAGAACAACCACAGAACCCGTAATCCCGCATTCTACGGTTTTAATAGCCTCAGTAATTGTAGTGAAATCGCCATTTCCGTTATGGTCAACTACTATGGTGTCTTTAGAGCCTGTACAAGCACCAAAGCAAAGGGAGCTTCCTATATCTGTATTTCTACCTAGGATTGTGTCAATTTGAGCACAGACATTGAAGTAGCCGGTATTGTTATTATTCCACGTTTTGGTAAAGTAATAAACAGTATCACTTTCGGGCATTAAAAACTTACAGGCAATGGTGTCGGTAGCTAGTTTAATGCCATCAACTAAGTATGAAACCACAATGTCTTCACCAGTTAGATTATTGGCTCCTGTGTTTTTTATGGTTATGCCAATGGTGTTTTTACCAATGCTTATAAAATCTAAGGTATCAATGCTTGTAATTGTAGCCTTGTAGCCTGGAATATTAAATTCTGCAGCTCCCATATCTACCACAAAATCAGGAGATATTGGTCGTGATTGATTTATAATGTCTGTTGGCCATGTAATGCTGTTTTTTCCTTTACTGTTTAAGGCCAAATTAGTGGGTAATAAATACGGAGACTTAACAAACTCAGGATTATGTGTAAGTGAGTTTCTGTTTTGAAGCTTATAACCATTTTTGTAGGCTGCTAGATTTGTGTAAGTGTTGCCATTATGATAAAATGGAGTGGTAACACTGGATTCAAAGTAATTATTATAATCTATAGCAAGATTGGCAAGGTTGGTAACATTAACATAGCTTAGATAATCTCCACCTGTGTTTTCAAAAATATTATTGGTAATGGTGGGCTTGTCAAGGGAATTAAGGTAAAATGCTGATTTACAGTTGGTGCATTTAACGCTGTTGTGTAAGTACATGACGTTTTTACTATAGGAGTTTTGAATTCCATAGTATTCTGACGCTTCAATTGAGTTGTTGACTACATATGAAGTATCGGTGCTCGAGCCTGAATTTACACTAACAAAATAGATTCCAGTAGTGACATTTGTAATGGTGTTTGAAAGTACGCTAACCTTTTCAGAATTTCTAACTTCAATGGCATAAGCGTAGCCAAGTAAAGAGTCTATTTTGTTTTGATCAATAATTATTTGGTAAGTGTATTGGGCAAGAACGCCACGTTGGTTTTGGTGTTTTATTACATTATTTTTAATGGTGTTTCCTTCAATTTGGTCACCAAACACACCGCTAAGTAAAATGCCATAGCTTCCGCCAATAATTTCGTTGTTTTCTATGTGATTGTTGTTTCCGTTGTTGCCCTCAATTTTAGAGAGTATTTTGGGCGATTTTCCTGAAAAGGCAATGGTGTAGTAATAACCATAACCATCGGTAATTGGCGTAGAAAATCTAGAGTTTTTTATAATATTGGAGTCTGCACTATTGGTTAATCTTACGGCCATAGCATTGTGCTTGCAAGTTGAAACTACATTAAGGCTATCAATTACAATGTGATTTGAGCCGTTTAAGAGAAGGGTGCTATATTCAAGCTCATTATTGGCATTGGTAAGCGTAGTGTTATGTTTTCCGCTGCCTACAATGGTAAGTGAGTTGGTGCTGCTTAAACCCGAAATATGATTAATTTCAACTTGCTCGGTATATACGCCGGGGCGAACCCTAATTATACTTGGGCTTGAAATTCCTGTACATTCAAAATGGTCAATGGCTTCATTTATGGTTCTAAAATCACCATTGCCAAGGGCATCAACTATCACTAGTGCTTTGCCACTTACGCATTGTATAGCGCAATACTCTTCGTTTAATTTATCGGGGTCTTGTTGCTTGAACCTTTTGTAGAAATTGGCACAAATTTCTAGCGAAGCCAAGTTGCCAATGGTTTCTGAATTGGTGAAAGTATAAGTGGCGGTATCTCCGGCAGCCACAATGCCGCAAATAAAAGATTGCTTTTTATTGGCTCCTCCGTTTATGGCATATTGTAGATATAGAGTGTCATTATTATTCCAAGCTTTTGCGCCATTGTTTTTTATGGCTATTGAAATAGTATTTGAGCCCACAACAAACTTACTTGGGACTATACCGATAATGTCTGCATCATAATCTTCAACTGAGAACTCAATGGCGCCAATGTCAAAATTAGGGTCGTTGCCAATGGGTCTTTTTTCTCCAGCAAAGTCTGAATTAAATCGAGTAAGTTTTTTCCCCTTATTGTTAAGGTCTGTGCCTTTTGTATAAAAGTTATATAAGCTGTATTTTGGATTAACTGAGATCGAATTGGCATCAAGGCTGGTTGATGCTTGTAGTTGGCTCAAAGTGCCATAGGTAGTTCCATTAATTTGAAACGCATTTTTTGTAGTTGACTGATAATGCCAATTGTTATGATCTGATTGGAGTCCGCTTATTTGGTTGGTATAAAGAACATAGCCATTATAGGCATTGGAAACTGAGTTGTTGAATATTAAGAAATCAGAACCGCTATTAAGATTTAATAATGATGTTAGTGTAGAATCGTTATTATTCTGACTGTATAAGCTATTGCCTACAATATAAATCTTATTGGCACCCGATGTAAATATGCCATTAGTAAAGTGGTTGTTGTTGTCAATTGAAATAATGTTGTTTAAAATAAAACTAGTGTCGCTTAAGTTTCCGTAGCTGTTGTTGCTGTTTAATAAAGAAATGGCACGAAATGTGGCCTTAACTCTATTGGCATTTATAGTTTGGTTAAAACAAAAGCTTGATGAAATACCATAGCCTAAATAATATGTGATGCTGTCAATATCGTTTTGGCTAATAGTGTTGTCGCGATTAAACTCGGTGAGTATTGCATATACAAACTGATTTCTAAAGATGTTATTGATTATATTATTACCAGCTGAATGGCTATCAAAAGTTTCGCCCCTTATGGCCACGCCAAAAGCACCACCAATTATTTTATTATTAGTAATTTGATTGTAATTGCCATTATCGCCATAATTACTTTTTGCAGGATCATGAGAAAAGTTGACCGGTGTTAAATAACCTGAATTAATTTGATCGTTAACCCGTAAAATACAGTTGTTTATGGTGTTGTAATTAGCGCTTTCACAAAATCTAAAGGCATTGCCATAGGTAGGCCCGGTAGCCGTTATGGTCATATTATTGAAGGTAATGTAGTTGGCTCCTTCAAGTAAAACAGTAGCTAATTCATTAGTTGAATTGGCGTATGAAGTGATTACAACGTCATTTCTATTCGATGTTCCATTAAAAATAATAGGTGTGTTTTGGCCAGCACCTTTAATAGCTAACAATTTAATTTTTTCTATGTAAGTGCCGGCTTCTACATTGAATATTACAGTGTCAATTACACCACAATTGCCAACAAAATCAATCGCTGCGTTAAATGAGCTAAAGTCAGCATTTGCAGACTTACCTATTGTATATGTGCCACCAACCCCAATGCATTGGTTTTTACAGAATGAGTCATCAAGGTCAGGATCATTTCTAATGCCATTATCAATGCTTGCACAGAGTTTAATATTTGAGTTTGCTACAAAATTGTAATTGTGTCCAATTGAAATGGTAGAATCTTTACCACTATTAAATCCAACCAAGTAAATAGTGTCTTTAAAAGTAACACTGTCAATTTCAATGGTGATGTATGCGGTGTCGTTAAGCACGTTTAAACCATTATTTCTAAGCTCGATATTGATGGTTTTTGTGCCGTTAATATCAATGTAAGTGATATCGAGATCATGAGTGCCTAAATAATATTCATAGGCTCCAATATCGAAATTGGTATCGTCATTGGCCGGCCTTAAGTTTTCGTCAATATCGTGTTTAAACCTTGGTAGATTTATCCCTTTGTTGTTGAGCAGAGGCGACTGCGAATTAAGATTGTTTTTATCTGGGTAGTTTACAGCTTCATTTATCGAGTTTGCATTAATGCCACTCATGTAAATTTTCCAATCTGCTAACGAGCGCACGTTTCTAGATACGTAAGCCATATAACGGCCATTTGTAAAGTAATTATTATAATCAACGGCACCGTTAGCTATGCCCGAAGTTGATGATAGTTTAATGGCATAGCCACTTTCATTCTGAAAAGTGTTATTTAGCCATTTAGAACCAATATCGCTTGAAAATGAAGCTGTATAATCATTATCTGAGTAAAGGGAGTTGTTTAAGTAAAGTGTATTGTTATTGCTTACGGCATTAAGGCCAGAGCTTTTGCCACCTGAAATTTGGTTGTTTACAAAATACGAAGTGTCATTTACATTATAATTACTATATAAGAATACCCAAGCTGCTGAGTTTTGATATGATGCCACCTTGTTACCTGCAATTGAATCAGATACCCCAAAACTTGTAACTACAGTTCCTCCTAACGAATAGTCAGTTGAGTCTACTCGATTGTTTAATATTTTTCGGTTTATACCATAGTTGCTGAATAGAGCGTATTCAATCTGATTGTAGAAATTACAGCCAATTACATTATTAGATTCAGGAGCGTTTTCAAAAGCACCGGCATCAGCAAAGTAACCAAATGTTCCGCCCCTTATTTCGCAATTGTGTAATTCATTAAATTCACCACCAAAATCTTCAATAAAATCGTACTCGGTTTTTGAAATGGCAAAACCGGCTGATCTATAATCTGAACTTTGGCTAGCAGAATCTAAAACTATTCTACAGTTTTTAAAAGTATTATGATTAGAGCTATTGTAAAGTAAAATGCCGGCTCCATTAACTGATGATTTGTTAGAAACAGTTAAGCTGTCAATACTTACATAATCAGCACCATTTAAAGTGATTGTAGCCATGTTTGTTGTGCTAGTTACAGCATGACTAATATGGGTTTTGTTTTTGCCAAGTCCAACTATGCTAAGCGAATTGCTTTGAGATATTCCCGGAATCTGCTCAATTACAAAGTGTTCATTATATAGATGATCAGTTAGTTTTAAGGTTACAGGACCGCAGATTCCTTTGTTTGCTAGTGCGCTAAGGGCTGCGTTAATACTTGTAAAATCAGCATTTTTGCTTGCAACGGTAAAGCGCCCTTCAAATCCTTTTTCTACTCTAAAATAAAATGTATCGTTAGCAGCCTTACCATCTGAGTTGCCATTTGGGGCGCTGGTCCATACTTTAAAAGTAACGTAATTAGCGTTTTGAAAACTTACAGTGCCCAAGTCAATTAACGTATCACTATTGCTTGTAAGTTGGCTGCTAATGGCTTTGCTTATGGTACTTGAATAGCTTTGTCCGTTAACCGAATGAGCATAATGCAAGGAGCAAGAACTAAGGCTTGCGGTTCCGAAATTATACAGCCCTGCCTGAAAACTAATTTTATCCTTACAAAGCGTACTGTGCTCAACGTTGCTTATTCCGGCGTCATTTGATGTTAAATAATAATCATTACAGCCAATATCGATTTTGGTGTCCGGGCCTGTTGGTCTGCTATTTTTGTTTATGTCTGCTGCAATGCCGGCCCATCTGTAGCCTACGTTATTTAGTTCAGGGGTTTCAAAGTTAGGATTGTCAAATTCGCTAACGTTGAGCTCTTCGCTAATAGAGTTTTGACTAAAGCCATAACTATTTCCATAGCTTTTAAGTGCCGCAAGGCTACTTCTATCGCTTTGTATGTAGGCAAATTTATTCGAATTGCCCGCCCATAAATTATTGTAGTCGAGTGAGTCAACCGTAGATGGACTGGTAATGTGAATAGTGTAGCCATTGATGTGTAATTGATAAAGATTATTATTAAATATGGCATTTTCGCCACCGCCAGAAACTCTTAAGGCATAGGCTGTAGATTGAGCGCCGTTACCTATTACGGTGTTGTTAATAAATCTATTTCTATCACAGTTAATAAGAAAAGCACCCGTACTGCGCTTAGAGTCATAGGCATTGATATAGTTGTTGCTAATTACCGTTATATAGCTATTGGTGCTAGGGCTAGTGTTCTCATCGTAAATATAAAGTCCGGTACCCCCTTGATAGGTAAAGTGTAGCTGATTTGCGTTAATGGTTGATTTTGCACAATTGTAAAATCTAACCATCTGGTAATCATCCATTCTTAGGGAGTCAATATAGTTGTATTCAAAAGAGGTAGCAAAGCTTTTTTCGTTATAAAAACCGCAACGATAGCTGAGTGTAATGTAATTTTTTGAAAACCTATTGCCGCCTTTATAGTATGAGTTGCTGGATCCGTATTCATAAATACCATAATAGCCACCCTTTATTAAGTTGTTTTCAATGTTATTGTTACTGCTATATCTTACCCTAATACCCCCCACATCATCATCTTCGGTGTATCTATTTGAAAATACTTTACAGTTTTTCACGCTGCAGTTCGAAGCAATTTCAAGATCAACCACATAATCAGTTCCAAAAAGTTTTAAATCTTGGATTTGAATGTAATCTGCATTGCTTAAATAAACGGCGCTTGAGTATTTAATGCTTGAGCCAAATTTACTCGCCCCTTTAAAAGTGATGGTATTTGTACTACTTACACCATTTGGAGTTCCATCAATTTCAATGCTTTCGTAAAAAGTACCCGCTTGAATATTAAAAGTAACTGGGCCATTAACCCCATTTTTTTGTAAATCGGCAATTGCATTTTTTATAGAAGCGTAATGAGCATTAGAGCTGCCAATTGAGTAGGATCCCGATAATTGCGCAAAGCCAGAGAATGAGAAGGTTGATATGAAAAAAAGAGTGGCAAAAACCTTAATTATTAGCCTTGAAAAATTGGTAAGTTTAGCTAAAAAAGCACTTGGGTAAGCAGGTTTCATAGATGGCTAATTTTGTTGCTGTAATAAAACAAAAATATACCATTTGACTTTCTTTATTCTATGCCCCGTGCTTATTCAAATAAAAACCCCGCCCAACAAAGTTGAGCGGGGTTAATGAAACCAATTACCAAATTACTATTTCAATTTCACCAAATTTAGCAATAATACTTTATCATCAACAATAACTTTCACCATGGCGTTTCCTGTAGCCATTGGCAAGTCGTTTTCGTTAAGCTCGTATATGTATTTTCCTTCAGCTTGTACATCATCTACAATTGTAGAAATAAGCCTTCCTTGCATATCAATGATCTCAATTTTAACATAGGCGTCTTTGTTAAGATCATAATTTAATTTAACCCAGTTGGTAAAAGGGTTAGGATAGGCTGTAAGGTTCATGCTCTCAGTAAACTCTTTAATTCCCGTAGGGAATACTTCAACCGACTTGGTAATTACATCGGTACAACCTGAACCATTGGTTAAAGTACAAGTTACCTGGTAAGTGCCAGCGGTAGTGTAAGTGTAGTTTACTACAGTACCACTTGCGCTGTTGCCATCACCAAAGTCCCAAGTAATATCCATTGTATCACTGTCGCCAGTGGCATTAAATTCCATTTCACCATTTTCAAACCTGGTATAAGTCCACTCGTTTAAGGTTGGAACAGGAAGTATTACCACATCAGTTTGCGTACTGTCATAACATCCAAATGGTGTAACTATTGAGAGCGATGTAGGGTAGGTGCCTACTTCAGGGTATACATAACCTTTAGGTAAGTTGGTAAGTACTGTATCATCAGTTCTCAATGCGTATTTCCAGTCAGGGTTAATTAGGTCTCTAACTTCTTGCGGAATCAGGGTTGAATCGCCTAAACAAGTAGGGAACAACGGAAGGGCTGCAATTGGCTGAGCGTGCACTTCGTAACTAATAGTGTACTCGGTAGCACAAGCTTTGTTTGAAGTAACTCTCATAGTTACATCATACACACCAAAGGTGTCAAATAAATGCCAAGGGTGCTCATCTGTTGATATGTTACCATCACCAAATGTCCATTGGTAAGTGATCTGTCCTTTAGCAATTTCAGAATGGTTTTGGAATCTAGCGCTGTCGCTATCACAAACTTCGGTAGCTACAAAGAGCGCTTGTGGCTTAGGATCAACCTTAATTGAGATTGATTCAGAACTTGAACATCCGTTGTCTGATGTTGCCGTCATTTCTACATTATAAACGCCAAGCGTATCAAAACTATGAGAAGGAGCCATTGTAGTTGATACATTACCGTCACCAAAGTTCCAAGCGTAAGATGTAAGTGTTCCGCTTGCAATTGTTGAGTTATTAGCAAAGTTGATTGCGTCAAACTCACAAGTGTCGTTACCGCTAATCATTACCATTGGCATTGGGTATATTACAACATCGGTTGTTGCAGTATCGGTACAACCATTTACAGTGGTTACCACCATTGCGGTTGTAAATGTATCTGCATTGCCGTAGGTGTGGTTTGCTTTTCTTCCAAAGCTGTTAGCGCCATCACCAAAATGGAATTCTCTATCTGCAATTAAAGCACCGTTTCCGTTTGAACCATTATCAGTAAATACTACTTCGTCTGCTAAACAAGCATTGCTTACCGTATAAGCCGCAGTTGGCGTGCTGTAAACAGTTATTTTATTGCTGAGCACATCGGTACAACCTTGAGAAGTTGAAACAGTAAGTTCAACATCATAAGTACCACCCATTGTAAAGGCTACTTTAGGGCTCATGTCAGTAGAAGTACTACTGTTGTCAAAGTCCCAAGCGTAAGTAGCAATTGTACCACTAGAGTTGTTGGTAAATGTGGTTGAATCACCAGAACACTCAGTAGTTGCTGCAAATGCTGCAGTTGGTTGTTCGTTTACAGTTACAACAACGGTAGAATCATCAGTACATCCTTCATTTGAAGTTGCAGTTAAAGTAACGTTATAGTTACCGTAAGCACCATAAGTTTTAGAAGGACCTGATAATGTACTTGAAGTACCATCACCAAAGTTCCAGTTGTAGCTGTTTGTACCAGCAGTACCATTGGTAAAGCCAGTAGCTGTTCCTTCACAAACCGTGTTTGCACTAAAGCTAGCCACTGGTAAGCTGTAAATACTTACTGAAGTTGAAACTTGATCTGTACAGCTGTTGCTTGAAGTAGCAGTTAATGTTACCGTGTAAGATCCACTTGAATTATATGTATGTGTAGGAGCGGTGGTTGTTGAAGAGTTACCATCACCAAATGTCCAAGCATAAGAGCT
>JBMYOR010000041.1:0-11785 GCA_049599535.1 Bacteroidia bacterium
ATGCCCGAAAGTTTTTTGTTCAATTTGACACCCACCAAGAACTAACAAAAGACCTAGTGGGGCAAATGAATGCTTTTTTGCCTAGAGATATAGCCTGCCATAATCTTTGGATTGTTGCTGATCATCTCGAAAACTACAAGTTACATGCGCGGTTCGATGCCTACGAAAGACAATACGAATACATGATTGCCCGCCGAAAAGATCCTTTTGGCATAGGTTCTAAAACCGTATTTTACTCACAGAACCTTGACATTGATATAATGCAAAAGGCGGCAGAAATTTTACCTGAATATTCAAATTTTAGAACTTTTTCGAAACTTGAAACCAACGTAAAAAAATTTGAATGCCAAATGAATTGGGCCAAATGGAGGCTAGATGGTAATACCCTTATTTTTAATATTAACGCCAATCGTTTTTTAAGATCAATGGTTCGAAAAATTGTAGGCACAATGGTTTGGCTTGGCACAGGCCGAATGACTCTTGATGAATTTAGAGTAGCCATTGAAAGTGAAGACCCCACAAAAAGCGGCATAGTAGCCCCACCTGATGGGCTCTATTTAATTGATATAAAATACCCCGAAAATGGCCTGCAGCTTGTTAAATGAGTGAAGCAAACCCTATAACCCAAACCAATACCAAAGGCAAATTAGACTTTGGCTTGCTCAGCAAGGTTTTTGACCTTTTGGCTGAAAAAAAACGCCTGTTTTATTTAGCCATTGCAATTACGCTACTGGGGTCGGCATTGGCTGTAATAATACCCGATACCATTAAAAGGATTTTAGATGATGCCATTTTAAAAGAAAATAATGAGCTTCTTTTTACACTTTGTCTGTTTTTAGGATTACTATATCTTATACAAACCTTAATATCATATTACCAAACCTACTTAACTAACGAGCTCGGCCAAATTGCCGTAAAAGCCCTTAGATTAAAGGTTTTTAGGCATATTTTAAACTATACTATGAAAGTGTTTGACAAAACACCCATAGGAACTTTAATTACCCGAACGGTTTCTGATGTTGAGAAAGTGGCCGACATTTTTGCTCAAGGCTTAATAAATATTATTGGCGACCTGCTCACTATGATTTTTATAATTGGAGCCATGTTTATTTACGATTGGCGCATTGCTCTTTTTGTACTAATTCCTTTTCCGCTACTGCTTGCAAGTGGCTGGATTTTTAAAGAAGCTGTAAAAGTTAGCTTTAGAGAAGTAAGAAATCAAATTTCAAGACTTAATGCTTTTTTGCAAGAGCACATTACGGGTATGCAAGTAATTCAGCTTTTTAATAGACAAAGAGAAGAGTTACGTAGGTTTAAAGAGATTAGCAAAGAAGAACTAAATGCTAACCTTAAAGCTGTTTTATACTACTCCATTTTTTTTCCGGTAATTGAAATTTTACAAGCTATTGCCTTTGCTGCACTTATATATAAATGGGGCGGTTTAGCTGTTAGAGATTTGGCATCAGAAGGCGTGCTTACAGCATTTATAATGCTTATTTATGCTTTATTTAGACCCATTAGACAAATAGCTGATAAGTTTAACACCTTGCAAATGGGCTTGGTGTCTTCTGAAAGAATTTTTCAATTATTAGATGACCACCGATTTGCAAAAAATGAAGGTCAAATTAAAAACACCACGGTTAAAGGCGAAATTGAATTCAAAAATGTTCGATTTGGGTATTTAGATGGCCAAGAGATTTTAAAAGGTGTAAGCTTTAAGGCAAACGAAGGCAAAATGCTGGCCATAGTTGGACATACCGGAGCTGGCAAAACCACTATTATTAACCTAATTAATCGTTTATACGATATTCAATCAGGGCAAATTCTACTCGATAAAAACAATGTAGAAGCCTATGAAATGAGCTTTTTAAGAAAAAACGTAGCAGTTGTGCTTCAAGATGTTTTTTTATTTTCAGATACTATTGCCAATAATATTAGCCTTTACAACCCAAATGTTTCGAAACAAAAAATTATTGAAACCAGTAAAATGGTTGGGGCGCACGAGTTTATTAATGAGCTTCCGGGGGGATATGATTACCAGGTGCAAGAGCGTGGTTCAACGCTTTCTACTGGTCAAAGACAGCTTATTTCATTTATAAGGGCACTTGTTGCTAACCCTAAGGTTTTGATTTTAGATGAAGCCACATCTTCAGTTGATAACGAAACCGAAGAATTACTACAAAGGGCCACAGAAATTATGCTAAAAGGCCGAACATCAATTGTAATTGCGCACCGATTAAGTACCATACAAAAAGCCGATAAGATTTTAGTAATGGAAAAAGGTGAGATTAAAGAAACCGGAACACATCAGGAGCTACTCTCAGAAAACGGACTCTACAAAAAGTTATACGAATTACAATTTGCTGAGCTGGTAAACTAACTGCTTTTATTTAAGGTTTAGAATTACAATTTCTACCCTTCTATTGGCTTCGTTTTCAGCGGCTGTGCTGGCGTTTGGAAACTCCATTTCTTCGCTGCCCATGCCTCTATACTTAATTCTGGCTGGGCTCACTCCTTTTTTTACAAGCTCATTATAAACGGCCTCGGCCCTAGCAAACGATAATTTATACCCATCGTCAATTACATGTTTTGGTAATTTTTCTCTACCCGGCTGTGTTACGTGCCCCCTTATTTCAATAAAAATAGTTGGGTTATTATTCATTAAATCAATTATCTTTTGAATAGATTCTTGACTCTGTGGCATTACCTTATGGTTACCCTCATAAAAATAAATCTCCCCAAAATTCATGCGCTCGGTTATTACCGCTTCAGTCATTCTTACCGTAATATCAACATTGCTCGATCCGGGTTCTTTCATTTTAGCCATAATTGAATCAACCGCTGACAAATACCCATCGGCAAAACCAAAGAAATAGTACTTTTTTCTAAACGCAGTTATAAACTCAAATCGCCCATCACTTTTGGTAATAAACTCTTGATTTTTCATAGGCTTATGAGGAATATTCAAAAGCACTTTACCTTTTATGGCCCGGCCCGATTTTGCATCTACCAACCTGCCGCTTACTTTTAGTATTTGTTTAAACTCAACTCGCCTACATGCCCGTGGCCTATATCTACCTAGGTAAGCCATAGCTTCAGTTTCTCCTTTACCTACTATATGTAAATTCTTTTCGCTTACCCCTAGGGTGAGTAAATAATCTTTTACCACCTCAGCTCTTTTTACCGATAAAAGGTAATTGTACTTTTTTGTTCCTAAAGTATCGGTATGGCCCGAAACTTCGAATAGAATACCCGGCTTGCTTTTAATTATTTTAGCAATCTCTTTTAGGGTTTGATAGTACTTTTCGTGCAACGAAAAATCTGATGTATCAAAGTATACTTTATATTTTAAGGGACCATTGCCGCCCCTATCGTATTGCTGCCCATACCCTAATTGGGCTATAAACAAAAATGAGATTATGAGCTTGAATCCGAGTTTCATATAAAGCAAATTAAGAAATTGCTTGTGAAACAAATTGTTATCTATTGTTTAATTTATGTTGGTAAGCTTCTCTAATAAACGGTGAAGCAAAAATAAAATCCTTTAATTCAGGCACATCAGCATCAATTATTTGTTCGGGAGCCCCTTCCCAAACTTTTCGACCTTGATACAAATACATTACATTATCTCCTACCTCAAAAATCGAATTCATATCATGCGTATTAACCACTGTGGTAATGTTAAACTCTTCGGTGATTTCTTTTATTAAGTGGTCTATTACTAATGATGTTACGGGGTCAAGGCCTGAGTTAGGTTCATCGCAATACAAATATTTAATATCAAGTGCAATAGCTCTGGCAATACCCACTCGCTTTTGCATTCCACCACTTATTTCAGACGGATATTTATCACCAGCATGATCTAGCTCAACTCTTTTAAGGCAAAACAATACCCTTTCAACAATTTCATCTTCTGATTTCTGGGTAAACATTCTTAACGGGAAAGCTACATTTTCAAATACAGTCATTGAGTCGAAAAGAGCTGCACTTTGAAAAAGCATGCCAATCTCTTGTCGCACTTTTTTCTTTTGCCTTATGTGTAATCCCAAAACCGACTTGTTGGCATATTTAATATCTCCATGATCAGGCTCAATTAATCCAACCATGCATTTAATGGTTACGGTTTTACCGCTTCCGCTAGCGCCAATAATCATATTGATTTTACCAGGCTCAAACTTGGCGTCAATTCCTTTCAACACTTCTTTACCGTCAAACGATTTTCTAAGACCTTGTAATTCAATCATATTAAAGGAATAATTGTGCAATAATATAGTCAGAAAAAATAATGAATACACAGCTCCAAACCACCGCTTTAGTACTTGATCTACCCACACCTGTAGCGCCACCTGTGCTGTAATAACCTTGATAACAAGATATGCTGCTAATCATAAATGCAAAAGTGTAAGCCTTAACTAACGATAGCACCAAAACTTTCATTTTAAAAATATCAAGTGCACCTTCAATAAACTCATTATAAGGTACAATACCAGCATTGTTTCCAATAAACGCACCACTCATAATCATTAAAAAAGTAGCTACAACTACCAACATGGGTATTACCACTAGTGATCCTAAAATTTTAGGGAAAACCAAAAAAGCGGCTGAATTAACCCCCATTACATCAAGCGCATCAATTTGCTCTTTTACCCGCATTGTACCTAACTCAGATGCCATATTGCTCCCTACACGGCCAGCCAATACTAATCCGGTAATAGTTGGTGCAAGCTCTAGCATTGATGTTTCGGTTACAATTTCTCCAATAACACTAGGCGGAATCCAAGCTACAATTAATTGATAGGCAGTTTGTAAAGTAGTTACCATTCCTAAAAAAACAGAGATTAACATTACAATCCCTAAGGATCCAATGCCCACCTTATTCATCTCTTTAAATAACTCTCTTAAATAGATTTTTAATTTCTCAGGATGCCGAATAGAATTTCGGAGAAGAAGGAGATATTTACCAAAATGGTAGAAAACTGACAATGAATTGGATATTTGCGTGTAATGCCGCAAAATAAAAGCATAAGTATGAAAACGATTGTAGTAACAGGTGCCACAAAGGGAATTGGCAAGGCCATTTGCCAAAAGTTTGCCAAAGAAAACTTTAACATAGCGCTTTGTAGTAGAAATAGTAATGAACTAAAAAAACTGGCAATCGAGCTCTCGAGCCTAGGAGCCAATAAAGTAGTGTTTTTATCTACAGACGTTTCTAAAAAACAAGAATTAAAACAGTTTGCTGAAAAAATTACTGATGAATTTGAAACTGTTGACATCTTAGTAAACAATGCAGGTGTTTTTGTGCCTGGTAAAATAACTGAAGAAGAAGAAGGAATGCTTGAACTGATGGTTGAGACCAATGTGTACTCGGCCTATTACCTTACACGATTTTTATTACCACATATTGAAAAAAGTGATAGTGCCCACATTGTTAATATGTGCAGTATTGCCAGCCAAACTGCTTACGATAATGGCGGATCTTACTCAATTAGCAAATTTGCCATGTTGGGTATGAGTAAGGTTTTAAGAGAAGAGCTAAAGCCAAAAAATATTAAAGTAACTGCCCTAATGCCAGGTGCTACCTATACAGCAAGCTGGGAAGGTGTAGATATTCCGCAAAGCAGATTTATGCAATCAAATGAAATAGCAGACCTTGTATGGGCAGCTTACAGTTTATTAGGCAATGCCGTAGTTGAAGAAATGGTAATAAGGCCGCAGTTAGGTGATTTATAATTGCTTTTGTAATTACTTTATTTTAAGTCTAAACAACTTTAAAACAACAACATAAGTATTACACAATGAAGAACATTAAATTTTAAACGAATAGCTCTATAAATCTGCTTTGTTTTATTAGCCAAGCGATGCCAATATCTTAACAAGATTAAATTTTAAGAATTGGTAAGTTTTTACTGTAACAAAAATCAACTTGTTATCTAAAATTTTACGTTAACATTGCCCTACAGTTAATAATGATAAGATTTATGAGAAAAGTTATTTCTACAATGATGGCTCTTATGGTTGTAGCAGGCTTGTCAGCACAAGCGCCTAAACAAATCAAGAGCAAAACCCAAGGATTACAAAATGAGTTAGACTTCATTAACAACGATGAAGTTAAGCCAATGCTTAGAAAAAAAGACGAAGTATTGGTAGATGATTGGTACCGATTTGTTGATGATTGGAGAGCGCTTATGGGCGGTTTTAACCAAGCCAATAGTTTCTTCTCAATATTCCCTGACACTTTTGTGAAGAATATTTCTCTTGACGAAAACACCAATACTGCAGAAACAAACTGGCAAGCATGGAACTCAATAGGAACAATGTTTGACGCCAATGATGACAACTGGAGCGATGGTGACCTTTCTGGAGTTAGAGATTGGCATTCATACACAATTGATTCAATATTCTTTACTTACGGATATTTCCGTCAAACAGGAGCCGATATTGTTGATACTTTAATTGTTCAAATTTATAATGATGATCAAGTAACAGATGGTTCTTTCTCATCAAACAACAGTGCATTTGGTGTAGTAGGTTACGATCAAGACAAAGGCATTGGAGCCAATTACAGCCAATTGATTAAAATCCCTTTAACTGAGGCAGATAGTAATCAGTTGACATCAGAAGGTACTTTTTTTGCTAAAAACCTTTCAGTAGCACTTGAAACTCCAATGACAGTACCTGCCAATGGTGCCTGTGCGGCAACTATTACTTACAAGCCAGGTAAAGAGTATGCTTTTGGCGATACTTTATTCTTTGACGATGATTTAACAGAATTTGGTGTTGACGCTCCAAAAAATAGATTCAATAGATTTGGTTTATTAGCAGCTGTTCAAACTCCAATTTACTCTCCTTTAGCAAGCCAAAACAATGGTTTATTCATTGTAAGATGGAACAGATATGAAGATCCTTTTACAGGTGGTTCAGCCTTTATGAATGACAAATACTACCCTAACTTATTTGGTAGCGGAGGATCACAATCAGGTTACTACCCATACATTGCTTTTAAAGTACAAGCTGAGTATAATACTGGTTTAGAGAATCATGATGGTAATAGTAGTGTATTGGGTAATGTATATCCTAACCCAGCATCTACTAATGATCAAATGTCTTTGCAATTTGCAATTAATAAAAACGAAAGAGTAAATATTACTGTATATGACCTTACTGGCAAAGAGATTGAAACTATTGCCAATAACGAATTTACAGAAGGCGAGCATACCATTAACTTTGATGCGCAAAACCTTAAGCCAGGCATGTATATTTATACTATGACTGCTGGTGATTACATTTCATCTAAAAAATTCAATGTAACTAAGTAAGCTTAGTTTTACTTACCAAATATGAAACCGCTCCAATTTTTTTGGAGCGGTTTTTTTATTTTTACGGGTATGAAAAAGCTTTTACTTCTACTTATATTATGTTTTCCGTTCGCACTTTTTGCACAACAAGGTTGGACATCTGTTTTTATTGAAGCAGACTCTTCTAAGATTCCCTTTGAAATACTTGATACCATCAATATTCCCTTGTATCCTGACTCTAGCATTTTAAACGGAGTAAATGAATTTAAAGGCTGCCCAATTAAAAAACAGCACAATATTCATGGTATTGGCCAATCTTTTGATTTTGTTGAGCATCAATGGATTTCTAGTGAGCAAGAAAAATGGACTCGCTCAACCGAAATTGACTCAATTTACTTTAACTATCATTACCACAGAAATAGTGGTGCCAATGTAATAGACACATTGATTGTGCAACTATCAAAAAATAAGTTTGATAAAGACAGTGCCGTATCAGTACCAACTAAAAAAAATGGTACAACCTTAGAGCATATTCAAACCTTAAAAATCCCACTATCAGATGTAGATAAAACACTGCGAAATGGTTTTTCTAGAAATATGGCAGTTCAATTAATTGAAAGCTTTAATGCTTCAAGCGTATCAATTACCATTTCGTTTAAAAACGGCAAAAACAATGATTCATTGGTTGCCAAAGACACTTTAAACTCAGCCAATATTTTCTCTATTACCAGCTACGCTGTTAAAAAATCAGAAAAACCACCAATACGTTTCAACAATGGCCTACTCTTAACCACTGAAGGTAAATACTTAAATTCTGTTTATAGTAGATCTTTCTTAGAGCTGCATGGAGACTCTGTTGAGCTATATCCTGCTATATATTTTAAATACAACAATTACGAAATAGGCTTTTCCGATAAAGAAGCTCATGATGTTAGTGTCTTTCCGACCCTTCTTAAACCTGGTGAACCAATTAACATAAAAGCAAATAGCTTTGTTAGCGTTTCAATCTTTGGCCTGAATGGTAAATTGTTGCATTCATCTACAACAAATCAAATTTCAACCAGTGCACTTACAAAGGGTATTTATTTGCTCAAAGTAGCTACTAAAAACGCTTCGGTGAGTAAGAGAATAGTGGTTAATTAAAAGTAATTATCATTTTAGTGCAATACAAATAGGTTCCCATAGCATAAAGTGACGTGCATCATTTTAGAATGATTCTAAATAAGCATACCTTCGCTCACTTTATCGCGATTAAATGTTAAGGAGCACAGTTTTACTTTTAGTTTTACTTACAAACCCATTCATTTCAAAGGCCAATACCGACCCAAGGCTTATTATTCATTTACTTGATTATGTAGCTACTGACTACAGTAGAGCAGTAAATAATGGAGAAATAATAAATGAATTTGAGTATGCTGAAATGCAAGAATTCTCAATTCAAGTAAATAGTCTTTTAAAGCAGGTAAACGCCGATACCACAATACTTTTAAACCTAAGTAAAAACCTTGACTCTCTTATAGATTATAAGGCTAGTCCAAAAGATGTGGCAAAGCAATCTAACCTTATAAAAAGCACTTTAATTGATGCGACGGGTATTAGCCTTGCTCCTACTAAATGGCCCAGTTTAAAAAATGGCAAAACACTTTATGCTGCCAATTGCATGAGTTGCCATGGCCAAAACGGAGATGGAAATGGACCATCGGCTGCCGGATTAGATCCGAGTCCGACCGTTTTTTCTGATAAAGCAGGTATGTCAGAGAAATCTCCGCTGCAAGCCTACCATACTATTAGGTTTGGTGTTGAAGGCACATCAATGGTGGCATTTAATCAATTGAGCGATGAAGAAGTTTGGGACCTTTCTTTTTACATAAGTACTTTAAGGTTTCAACAAACAGAAAACACCTTAGATGAAAAACCTGACCTAGAAATTATTGCCACTTCAAACGATAACAAGCTAATTTCTGAGCATAATTTCAGCGGAGAGAAGGTAGCCAAGGCTCGATTTTTTCAACCTAAAAAAGAGAATGAAAGTCCATTAGAATACGCCAAAAGCATGTTGCTTAAAGCACAAGATATGGCAATAAGCGGCTTTGGCGATGAGGCAATAAAGCTTTCGCTCAATGCTTATTTAGAAGGTGTTGAACCCGTCGAGCTTAGCTTAAGCGCATCAAACCCGCGCTTGGTACAAAGCATTGAGCTTGAACTTGGTGATTTAAGAAAATTGTATAAAAATGGCCGAACAGAAGCCATTTCTAAAAAAACAGAAACAGTACTCGCCCTAATTGTAGAAGCCGAAAACACCTTAGGTCAAAAAGAATCTTCATGGTGGTTAACTTTTAGCCTTGCAGCCTCAGTAATTCTAAGAGAAGGCCTTGAAGCATTTTTGGTAATAATCATCATTATATCGGTACTTAAAAAAGCCAATGCAGCCAAAGGCATCAAATATGTGCATGGTGGTTGGTTAGCAGCCGTAGGGCTAGGTGTTTTAGGCTGGTTTTTTACAGGCCAATTGCTAAAAATGAGCGGCATGCAACGAGAATTGCTTGAAGGAATAATTGCCTTAGTTGCCGTTGCTATTCTATTTTATATAGGGTTTTGGATGCACGGTAAAAGCCAAGCTCAAAAATGGAATCAATATATTAAAGAAAAAATCAATAAGCTTTTAAATAAACAAAGCATGTTAGGCCTAGCAGCCCTATCATTTTTAGTAGTTTTTAGAGAAGCTTTTGAATCAGTATTGTTTTTATCGGCCATTAGCCTTGAAGAAGGTGGAGAGCATAAAGGAGCTATTGGTTTAGGCGTTTTAGTGGCCTTTGCACTTGTGGGCGTTTTAGCCGTTTTAATGCTTAGGTTTAGTAAAAGAATTCCTATTACTCAACTTTTCAAATTCTCGGCATTAATTATTGCTGTATTATCAGTAATACTTGTTGGCAAAGGTGTTCATGCCATTCAAGAAGCCGGATATATAGGCATTAGCGCGTTCCCTATTAACTTAAGAGCCACACTACTTGGTATTTACCCTACTATACAAAGCATATTAGCACAGATTGCAATGATTGCAATAACTATAGGTGTTTGGCAATGGCAGAATAAATTAAAGCCCGCGACAATGGCTAAGGCTTAGCAATAATAAGCTCTAAAACCTCAAAATTTAATTTTGAAGAATACTCCATTTCACTTAGGCTTAGGCCTTTATCAGTGCTTAACCAAGTATGCGTATCAAGATTATGCAGTGATTTGTAAATCTTACCATGACTTACTCCAAATAATGGATCAAAACTCCAGATGATTTCATCTTTGAATTTAACATCCCACTGACTCATTTTAAAACGAATAATTAACCTTATAGCAAGGTTTCGGTAGTACTCAGCTTTCCATTTAGCGTCTAGTTGCAGTGTATCTTTATATAACTCAGCACTCCTTTTCTGAGCATCTTCAACAAGATCAACTATCATATATCTTTCAGCTTGAGTATCCTTATAATCATCAACAATAGGGTTACATATTAAATATCTAAGATGAGTAAATCGGGCTCTATCATCATTTGCTTGCCTGTAAAAATTATACCTTGATTCAAGTGTACCACATGCAAGGGCATTAGCCGCAATTGCAAAAAACAGGATCGAAAAAACTGCTCTCATATTATTTTCAATTATTCAGTTGGGTTTAAAAACAAAACGCGTTCAAACTTTATAATCTTGTCCTCATCCATTAGCATTGGTCTAAACTTTCCGTTAACATGCATTTCAAACTGATCGGCATAGTGCTCGCTCATTACATGGCCTGATTGTCCTGTTGGGTTTATACTCTCAGCGTTTTTTACATCAGCAAAGTCAATAACTATACGTTTTGATGGGCCCGTTTTACATCTATATTGCAAATCCCCATTAGGAACAAATCCTTGTTTATTTAATACTTCAATTCCACCATCAAGGGGCAATGGCCCTACATTAAAAACCTTTGCCAATGCTTCTACTTTACCAAGGGCATGAGAATGCTCAAGCGTAAAGTGATCTTCCCAAAGCTGGCTTTTTTCATTTTCAAGTTGCCTTACTGTTTCGTTAAAAGCGGTTTGCACAACAAGCTCCTTGCTTATTCTGATTTTTTCAGAATTGGCATTATGCCACCAATCTGAACTATCGTTAAAACTTAAAACATGGTAAGCTCGCATATAAGAATAGGTTTTTAGATAAGCTTCAAAATCATCTTTACCCAATTCATCTTGCATTGCACTTTTCAGCATATTGTATTGAAAAGCGTAATAAAAAGTAGGTTCAACCATATCGCGTTTATGACTTCCATCCCACGCTAGCATAAGCTTCTTATATTCTTCGGCTTCTTCATTTTCGGGCCTTGCCATCGACAAAAGTTTATTCACGTTTTTAACATGGTACAAGCCTACATCATCAAGCAACATGGCTTTCATATCGTCAGTAGTAAACTGCTTTTCTTGCTCCAGAAACTCGATTATACGCTTTCCGCGAGCACCC
>JBMYOR010000042.1:0-11484 GCA_049599535.1 Bacteroidia bacterium
ACTAAGCCAGATTCAACAATATCTACCGCTTGCTTAATCATTGAAACAAATGCTCGTGGCGATGATACTCCATGGCCAATAAGCACAGGTTTGTTAATGCCTAAAATTGGGGTAGCACCGTAGTATTGATAATCGAATTTTCTTATAAACGGATCGTCTCCCAATTTTTTGCCAAAAATCTTGTACAAAGATTCAGCAGTTTTTAGCAAAACGTTGCCAACAAATCCATCGCAAACCAAAACATCGCTCTCGCCTGTAAAAACATCATAACCTTCAATATTGCCTGCAAAATTAATTCGGTCAGAATCTTTCATAATACTGTGAGCGGCTTGCGCCACTAGGTTGCCTTTTTCAGGCTCGCTACCAATATTAATAAGCCCTACCTTGGGCTTATCTATTTGCAATACGTGTTTGGCATACAAGCTACCTAAAACTCCAAATTGATATAAAACATCGGGTTTTACATCAGGATTGGCACCTACATCGAGCATAATGCTGTAGTTGCCTTTTAAATTGGGTATGTAACTTGCAATTGCAGGTCTAATAATACCTTCAGCCGCTTTTACAGTGTACATAGCGCCCACCAAAACAGCACCAGTATTGCCGGCACTTATAAATACATCAATAGCATTGGCCTTTAAATACCCAAGCCCAACTACAATACTTGAATCGGGTTTAGATTTAATGGCCTTTATGGGCGAATCGCCCATGCCAATAACCGATTGGGTATTAATGCACTTAATGCGTTCAGCGCTAAATTGGCTTTTGGCGGTATTAAGTACATCCTTATCTCCAAACAGATGTATTTCAAAATTTTCACCTAGCTCTTTAAGGGCCATCATAATGCCATCAAGCGGAGCCTGAGGCGCATGATCGCCACCCATTACATCTAGGCCTATCCTAATCATTCAATTCGCTTAGGTTAGCTTAAACTTCGTCAGATATGTTCATTACAGCTTTTCCTCTGTAGTAAAGTACACCATCGTTTTCATGTGCTCGGTGTCTCTCATGAGTTTCTCCGGTAGTAGAGTCAATGCTTAGCGTAGGCGCTGCACTTTTAAAGTGAGTTCTTCTCTTGTCTCTTCTTGTCTTTGAAATTTTGCGCTTCGGATGTGCCATTTTATTGCTTACTTAAATTTTATAAAAGCTTTCTTAATTCGTTCCATCTAGGGTCACCTTCCTCATCGTCAACATCGTTGTCAGGTTGGCTTCCATTATTAATTAGTTCTTCAATTTTAAGGCAAGTTGGATGATTCTCATGCACGCAATCCTTTTTAAAAGGAATACTTAATATATGAAAGTCGTAAATCAGACTAGCTATATTGTACTCATACGCGTCGTGAGATAAGAAAACAATGTCATCGTCAGTGCTTTCTTCATCTTGTAACTTTACCAAAATATCAAAGTTACCTTGCAGTGGGTACGTTCGTTTTTCGTTGCACCTATCACAGGCAAAATCAGCACTTCCGCTGATTTTAAAGCTAAATTTCATAAGGTTTAACCTCGTTTTGTCAATTGTAAGTACTGTATTAGTATTACAATTTTCAATGAGTTCTTGCTCGTATTCAGCAAAAAACTTGTCATCAACTTTGTATTCAAAGCTATGCTTGCCAACTTTTAGTCTCCCAAAATTGACGTTAAATTCTTGCAAATGAGCCACCTCGTGAAATTTGAGCTTGCAAAAGTAAAAAGAATAATTGCTTGTTTTACAAAAAAGTTAAAAGCTAGTTGTCTCGCTCTTTGGTTTTTTCCATTTTGGTTTCAAGCGGATTCTCTGTCATTTCGCTATATGTAGTTCTGTTTCTCTTTATTTTTAGTGCTAAATATAGGGCTTCAACAAATGATTGCTCATTTGCCACGTTTTTACCTGCAATACTGTAAGCGGTACCATGATCTGGAGATGTGCGTATTGCCGATAAACCTGCTGTGTAATTTACACCGCGTTCAAATTCTAGAAGTTTAAATGGTACTAAACCTTGATCGTGATACATGGCTAAAATACCATCGAACCTTGTATACATTTCAGTGCCAAAAAAGCCGTCGGCAGGGTAGGGCCCTTGTGCATTAATGCCTTGCCTGGTGGCTTCTTCAATTGCTGGTATTATGCAATCTTCTTCATTATTACCAATGGCGCCGTTTTCGCCAGCATGTGGGTTTAAACCCAATACGGCAATTTGCGGACGATTTAAAGCAAAATCTTCGGTTAGTGATTTATTTAAGGCTTTAAGTGCTTTTAGAATTTTCTTTTTAGTAATGGTTTCGGCAACCTGCTCAATAGGTATATGGCCGGTTACAACTGCTACTTTAAGGCGTTCTCCTACCAAAAGCATTAGCTCTTGATCCGTATCAAAAGCATGGGCTAAGTATTCGGTATGCCCAGGGAAATCCATGCCTGCTTGCTGCATGGTTTTTTTGTTGATTGGAGCGGTAACTAAGGCGTCAATCTTTTGTTCTTTTAAATCACTAGTGGCGGCTTGTAGGGCTTTATAGGCAGTTTTGCCTGTAGCAGTGCTGGCTTCGCCAATCTGAATTTTTACTTCGTCGTTCCAAGCGTTAATTAAATTAATTTTATGCGGTACCGCATCGCTAGGCGAGTTTATAATCTGAAAATTGAAAGATTTATTTTGAAGTAGTTTTTTATGGTAAATCATGGTTTGCGCACTTGCATAAATTATGGGTATGCACATATTTAAAAACCGATCTTCAACAAAACTTTTTATAATGATTTCAGGACCAATTCCATTTAAGTCGCCAACCGATATGCCAACTTTGGGGAGATCCTTTTTAGGGTTATTGCTCATTGTAAATGCAAATTAAACCGCAATATTAACCATATTAAGCTGAGTTGTATTCAAGCTGTTAAGGGCAAAAAATAAATTAATACTTACATGGTAGATTTTAATGTTTTGTGTTGAGCCAAAAGATGGTATTTGCAACTACCAGAGTTTAAAAATGCCGGGGTTTGGTGATGGTATAAATCTATTACTAAATGCACATGCGATTTTAATGAAGGGCGAAAGTGTAAATAGGTGTTTATTTGCAGCAATGCATCTTAAAAAACGGTTTGGTCAGCACTTTTTAAAAGACGAAAACAACGCTAAAAGAGTAGCGGATGCCGTACAACTGTGGGGAATAGATTATAATCATTTGGTTGAGATAGGACCTGGTGGTGGGGCGCTCACAAAGTTTTTGGTTCAAAATAAAACCGAAAATCAAGATTTGAGCCTTGTAGAAATTGATAAGGATTTAATT
This sequence comes from Bacteroidia bacterium, assembly GCA_049599535.1. Lineage (GTDB taxonomy): Bacteria > Bacteroidota > Bacteroidia > CAILMK01 > JACPUW01 > JACPUW01. The sequence goes on from JBMYOR010000042.1 coordinate 3,253, forward strand.
AATAACCTAGAAGGTAGTTATGCTGAGCAAGGGGTAAGGGTGTTAAATGTAGATTTTTTAAAGGCCGATTTGTCATTGTTAAAAGGGGCATTTGGTGTTTGTGGTAATTTTCCTTACAATATTTCGAGCCAAATACTTTTTAGAGTTTTAGAGCATAAACACAATGTTCCTGAGGTGGTAGGTATGTTTCAAAAAGAAGTGGCACAAAGGGTAGCTGCCCTACATGGTTCAAAAACTTACGGAATTTTATCGGTATTAGTGCAGGCTTATTATACAGTTGAATCCGTAATGGTTTTAAAACCAGGAGCCTTTAATCCGCCACCAAAAGTTGATTCAATGGTGATAAGGCTTAAGCGTACCAAATCGAAAATTGATGGTTTAAACGAGAAAAAGTTTTTTAAGTTGGTAAAGGCTGCTTTTGGGCAAAGGCGCAAAACGCTTCGGAATTCAATAAAAGTATTTGTAACAGATAAAGATGAGCATTTAAAAACACAACTTGAACCTATTTTGCAGCGCCGTGCCGAACAGCTAAGCGTAGATGAATTTATTTGGTTAACACGGCAATTGAGCGATTAATACATGGCAATAGAGTTAACAAAAGAGCTATCGAAAAGCATAATACAATGGATTGAGAATGATAATATTCTTGAAGCCGTTGAAGTAATAGTTGAACTGCACCCATACGATATTGCTCAATTGATTGAGTCTTTAAGTGAGGTGCAAGTTGTTGAGATTTTTGAGCATTTTGACGATGAACTCTCAGCTGAAATTTTATCGGAGCTTGATGAAGACAAGCGCATGAAGTTTTTATCAACTTTTAGCCCAAAGCAAGTTTACTATAGGTTTTTAAAGTCAATGGACTCTGATGATGGTGCCGACTTAATAAATGAATTGCCGGCAGATGAGCGAAAATCAATGACTGATTTTTTGCGGAACGAGATAAAAACCGAAGCGGCAGACTTAATTTCACTTCTAAAATATGAAGAAGATACAGCGGGAGGCCTTATGGCCAAAGAGTTGGTGAGGGTAAACTTAAATTGGACCGTAAAAGAGTGTATTGAAGAAATACGGCGAATGACTGATGAAGTAGAGTCAGTTTATGCCGTATATGTGGTAAATAATCAAGACGAGTTAGTAGGGTTGGTGCCTTTAAGTAAACTCATTATTTCAAAGTCAAATGAAACCATAAATGAGTTTTACGATCCTAAAGTAATCTCGGTTAACGATACTGATTCGGCACAATCGGTAGCCGAAATAATGGATAAGTACAATTTTGTAGCTATGCCTGTTGTTGATTTTATTGGTAGGCTTATTGGGCGTATTACCATTGATGATGTGGTAGATTTTATGCGAGAAGAAGCCGAAGAAGATTATCAGTTAGCTTCAGGTTTATCAGAGAACGTTGACCACTCAGATACGGTTTGGGTAATGTCAAGGGCTAGGCTGCCTTGGTTGTTTTTAGGCTTATTGGGGGGCGTAGCCTCATCAAAAGTGATTGGTTTATATGAGGCGGATATAAAAATTTATCCTGAAATGGCTTTGTTTATACCCTTAATTGCCGCAATGGGCGGAAACGCCGGCGTTCAATCATCGGCAATTGTGGTGCAGGGTTTAGCCAGTAATAATATTATGGAAACCAGTTTGTGGGCCAAACTGGGTAAAGAGTTTAGGGTGAGTTTTGTTAATGGGTTTTTATGTGCCTTAGCGCTTTTGGCGTATGGCTTGGTGGCTGAAGATTCGCTAAGTCTTAGCCTAACTATAAGCACAGCTTTGTTAACTGTAATAATAATAGCTGCCGTTTTAGGGGCTTTTATCCCTATGTTGCTCAATTCATTAAAAATTGATCCTGCATTGGCTACAGGGCCATTTATTACTACTACAAATGATTTATTGGGTCTTGGTATTTATTTTTTTATAGGAAGATTGCTTTATGGAATGTTTGGATAAACAGATTTTAATTTGTGACGATAGCCCTGCTTTTTTTATTGAAAGCTTAGAAACTAAGGGGTTTGTAGTGGACTACCAGCCGCTTATTTCAAATGCGCAATTAATTGAGCAACCCAATAAATACAGCTCAATTTTAATCAAAAGTGCATTGATTTTAGATAGGGCATTTTTTGAGCATTTTTCAAACATAAACTTGGTGTTGCGCCCTGGCAGCGGGCTCGATAATGTAGATAAAGCATATTGCAAAGCAAATGGCATTACTATAATAAATTCGCCAAATGGCAATAGCAATGCGGTGGGTGAGCACGCTATGGGTTTGCTGCTAAACTTAACCAACAACTTAAATAAGGCCATTACCGAAGTAAAACAATTAAAGTGGGTGCGAGAACCCAATAGGGGTATTGAGCTAGAAAATAGAAACGTGGCGGTAATAGGAGTAGGAAATGCCGGAACTGCTTTTTGTAAAAAACTTACGGGTTTTGGGGTTAAGCTATTGCCACATGATAAGTACAAACCGTTTTTAGATTCAATAAACCAAAATTCTGTAAGCATAAGCAAAGTGTTTGAAAAAGCTGATGTGGTAAGCCTGCATTTGCCATTAAATAGCGAAACGCACTACTATGCTAACGATGAATTTTTTAATTCATTTAGAAAACCGATTTACTTTTTAAATACATCAAGGGGCAAAGTGCTAAATACCAGGTCTTTGCTAAATGCAATAAATAAGGGTATTGTGATTAAGGCAGCCATTGATGTAATTGAAACTGAGCCTATACATAAATCATCAAACCGAGAGATTGAAACCTTGCAGGCTTTGATTAATACGGGCAAAGTTTTAATTACGCCGCATATTGCGGGTTGGACCCACGAAGCCAAACAAAAAATGTTTAGCATTTTGTTAGATAAATACGCACAATTGTAGTTGCACCACTTATCGTAAAAATTGGCGCAAGTATGAATTGTGTAATTAATAAAGTCTTAATGATTCCTAAATTGAACTAAGATTTAGCCACAAGGCCTTGAGAAAAAAGTACAAAAAATATCTAATTACAACTTTCATATTGCTTTTTGCAGTTTGCAAACTAGCGGCACAAGAGTTTAATTTTAGAAATTTATCGGTAAGCGAAGGTTTGTCTCAAAGTGCGGTTTTGTGCTTGGCGCAAGATGAGTTGGGCTACATTTGGGCAGGTACTGCCGATGGCCTAAATAGATATAATGGCTATGAGTTTATACATTTTAGAAATAGACCGGGCGAATCAAAATCAATTTCTGACAATTTTATTAATTGTATTGAACCTGCAAAAAGCGGAGACTTATGGGTAGGCACCTTAGGTGGTGGTTTAAACTACTTTAATGCCAGTAACAATACGTTTAAAAGGTTTCCTTCAAAAGGCAATAAAAAGGATATTGAGAGTGATGATGTTTATGCTATTAAAGATTTGGGTAATGCATTAATAATAGGTACCAACCATGGGTTAAATGTAAGTTATAATTATAATGATTTTAGCTACGTATGGTTGCCCGATAGTTTTTATTATCAAACCCACCAAATAAAGCAATTAAATAATAACGATGTTTTAATTGCACATGATTTTGGTGTAAGCAAATGGGTTGAAGGCAAAAGTTATTTGCAAAAGGTTTCAAAAGATTTTGAGCTAATGGCCAAAAAAGAACTTACTGCCTTTGCTATTGCTCAGTTGAGTAATAAAGAGATTTGGGTAGGCACCGATAATGGAATTTATATTTTTAGTAACGATTATCAATTTTTGCGCATTGAAAAACCCAGCTTCAATACAAATGAAACCGCTAGCATAACATCGATTTATGAAGATGAAGAAGGTAATGTTTGGGTTGGCTCAAATGGCAATGGCTTAGTAATATATAATATTAATAAAGGAAGCAGTAAAAGTTTTTATCCTGATGATCTCGATAATTTTTCAATTTCAGATGGGTTAATAACCAATATAATTCAAGATAAAAGCGGAGTGGTTTGGATTGGTACCTATAATGGTGGTATAAATATATATGATAGATATATAAACCAATTTAGATTATATGAGCATAAAAAAGGTAATAATCAAAGCTTAGGTTCGCCAAGGGTATTTGCAATATGCGAAAATAATAAAGGAGATTTATGGGTAGGTACCGATGGCGGTGGGCTCGATTTTATTAATCATACTTTTGATAATGATAGCGCCATTAGCTCAGTTCAGTATTCGAGTACTAAAAACCCACTACGTAATAAACAAGTTTGGTCAATAGAGCCTGATGCAAAAGGTAACATGTGGGTGGGCACAATAGGTGCGGGTTTGTATTATTATAATCCTGTTAATAATGATATACAAAATTGGCGAAAAGGAGCCGAAAGTGTAAAAGGTTCATTGTCTGATGATTCAATTTATTCACTGTTACTCGATTCTAAAGGTATACTTTGGGTGGGTACTGATATAGGATTAAATGCTTTTGATATTAAAAATCAAAGCTTTGTTACTTGTATGATTAATCCTGATGAGGGGAGAAAGTTTAATTCGAACACTGTTTTGGCCATTGAAGAAGATTCTGAAGGCCGAATTTGGGCAGGTACCTTTGGGGGCGGCTTGGCAGTGGTTGATAGGAAAAAAGGAATTATTGAAAGGTTTACGCATAATACTGCAGATACAAGTAGCCTGAGTTATAATAAAGTAATGTCAATTCATTGCGATAAAAATGGTCGGTTATGGATTGGTACGTTTGGTGGAGGTTTTAATATTTATAATGCAAAAGAAAAAACTTTTACCTCGTATACTGAACTCGATGGGTTACCAAATGATGTGGTGTATGGGTTTTTAGAAGATGAAAGTGGCTACATGTGGATGAGTACAAATAATGGCTTAAGTGCATTTAATATAGAAACGGGCCATTTTAGAAACTTTGACGCATCATGTAATTTACAAAGTAACGAGTTTAACCAAGGCGCTTATGCAAAAGGGGCAACGGGTAGGTTTTATTTTGGTGGAATTGCAGGCTTAAATTCTTTTAATCCTAATAATATCAAAATTAATTCATACAAACCGCCAGTTATAGTTAACGCATTTAGCGAGCCCGGTAATATTATTATTCCAGAATCAAAAAGTAATGGTAAAACAATTACCTTAAGCTATAATAATAATAACGTGTTTTTTACCTACGTAGCGTTTAATTATGTTAACTCACATTTAAATCAGTATAGATATAAATTAGAAGGGTTGAGCAATGATTGGGTTGAAGCGGGGGTAAACAGAAGTGCAAGTTTTACAAATCTTGACCCGGGTAGTTATACTTTTAGAGTGCAAGCAGCCAATAACGATGGGGTTTGGAATACCACCGGAACTCAAATGATAATTAATGTAAAAGCACCAGTATATTTAAAGTGGTGGTTTCAGCCTTTGCTCTTTTTTATAGCGGTAAGCTTAATTACTATAATTGCGTTTTTAGTTGTTAAAACAATAAGGGGCAATGCCAAGCAACAACTTGTTGAAGCCGATTTAAAACTTACCGAGACTGAAAAAGAAAGTTTAAAATACAGGCTTACTTCATTAAGAGCCCAAATGGATCCGCACTTTATATTTAATTCATTAAATAGTATACAGCATTTTATAACACGAAACGATAAGGAATCGGCAAGAGGATATTTAAGCAAATTTGCCAAATTAATGCGCTTAATACTTAATAGCTCAAGAGAAGAGACCATATCATTAGCCGAAGAGCTAGATACTTTACAGCTATATATTGATCTTGAACGACTAAGGTTTGATTATAAATTTGATTCAAAAATTATAATAAATGATTCTATTGATGCCGATGATATTGAAGTGCCTACAATGCTATTACAGCCATATGTAGAAAACGCTATAATACACGGGCTAAAGAATAAGAATAGTGATAAGGGGTTATTAAAAATTTTAATTGAGCCCGAAGAAGAAGGCGTGCTGGTAATTATTGAAGACAATGGAATAGGGCGTAAAAGAGCCGCAGAAATTAGAGCGCAAAAGCTCGATAGATATAAATCTTTAGGAATGCAGGTAACACAAGATAGATTGCAGCTTTGGAGCGAAACAAGGCAAAAGCCTACAGTTACCATTACTGATCTTTTTAACGAGAACAATGAACCTTGCGGAACACAGGTAAAAGTTTTCATTAAAGTATCATTTTTTGATTAACCTTTTAAACACTAAAAACCATGATGAGAGCCGTAATTATTGATGATGAACTAAGAAGTAGAGAGTCACTCGATATTTTAGTAAAAGAAAACTGCAAAAATGTTGAAGTGGTGGCGCTTGCCGAAAGCGTAGAAACAGGTGTAGCCGCCATAAAAGAGCATAATCCCGATCTAATATTTCTCGATATTGAAATGCAAGACGGTACTGGTTTTGATTTGCTCGAAAAAAGCGCCAACAGCGATTTTCATGTAATATTTACCACCGCTTTTGAAAATTATGCGCTTAAGGCATTAAAAATGAGTGCGGTAGACTATTTGTTAAAACCCATTAATGCTGAGGAGCTTGTGCAAGCGGTAAATAAAGCTGATCAGCTTAGAAATAGTAAAGACACCAACAAGAATTTTGAGCTGCTTTTGCAAAACTTGCAAACAACTTCAGGAAAACACAAAATAGCATTGCCCACAAGCGAAGGGCTAACATTTATTAATGTAAGCGAGATCATTAGATGTCAAGCTGATGGTAGTTATACACACTTTTATTTTAAAGACCGAAAAAAGATATTGGTAAGTAAAAAAATTAAGGAATATGAAGAGTTGTTATCGCCTTACAATTTTGTAAGAGTGCATCATAGTCATCTTGTAAATCTTGACGAAGTGGCAAAATACGTACGTGGAGACGGAGGATACGTAGTAATGAGTGATGGCGAAACAGTTTATGTGAGCAAAAGGAAGAAGGAAGATTTCATGTCAGCTCTTAACAAGGCTTAACAAAATGGCCAAATATGAAAAAGGTTAACCATATATAAAACGGCGTATTGTAGCCCTTAACTAACTCGCTACCTTGCACTAGCATCCTTAAAGAAGACGACTCTGGCCACTAAGGCTACCATAAGAAAATTAACATGCTGTTAAGCATTGTGAAAAATTTATTCCATTTTTGAAAAATTAATGACGAGAAAGGCAATATGAAGCACATTTACAAAACACTACTATTATTACTCCTGTCAAGCTTTGCCGCTTACTCTCAGGTAACAACTGGTACCATTAAGGTAACAGTTACTGACGATGCTGGCGAGGCCATATTGGGAGCTAACGTAAAGATCCTAAATGATGGAGCCTTTATTAAAGGGAATGCAACAGACCCTTTTGGACTTGCAACCATTGCAAATCTTGAACCAGGTAAGTATGAAGTTGAAATCTCATACGTGGGATTTGCAAAGTATCTCCAAAAAAATGTGGAGGTAAAATCAAATGGTATTAGATCAATTCAGGCTAAATTAACCCCTGGCGATATTAAAATCGACGAGGTGGTTATTATTAAAGAGAGGCCCATGATTGAAGATGCCTACGCCGGTACTGCTACAAAAAGTACTGACGAAATCACCAAAATGCCTACACGTGGAACCAACGCTATTATTGCTACAACGGGTGGCGCGCAATCGGTTGATGGTGGCGCACCTGTAATTAGAGGTGGTAGATCTAACCAAGTAATAACTTACATTGATGGTATGCCAGTAAGAGGTAGTGGAGCAATGGCTCAATCATCATACGGAGAGATTCAAATTTATCAGTCAGGAATACCTGCAAAATTTGGTGATGCTACTTCAGGTGTTGTAAATATTACTACCAGAAGACCCACCAATAATTTCTTTAACCGTGTTGAAATGATTACATCTGAAGGTTTAGATGGTTACGGATATAACACATTCGAGTTTTTATCAGCTGGCCCTTTAAAGCGTAAAGTAATTGATTCAGTTTCAAACAAGTCAATTGCTCAAATCGGATATTTGGTAGGAGGTAACATAAACTATCGCCTTGATGGAGACCCATCTCCAATCGGAATTTGGAAAGTAAATGATGATGTAATTGAAAGTATTAAGCAAACGCCTTTAAGACCATCTCCAATTGGATCTGGTTTCGTATCTCGATCTCAGTTTATCACTTTTGATGATATGACCAAAGTAAAGGTTAAACCTAATACACAAAGCCTAAGCTATAACGTAAACGGAAAAATAGATTGGCTGGTAAGTGATAAGGTAATGGTATCGTTAGGGGGAAGGGCTCGTAGATTTGCAGGAAACGATTATTTATATAATTACTCTTTGCTT
>JBMYOR010000042.1:11494-11716 GCA_049599535.1 Bacteroidia bacterium
TGATAACAACTCTGAGTTTACTAATGAAACTTATGCAGGGTATATCAGATTAAGACAAAGTTTTGGAGACGAAGAAAACTCAAGTGCTTTAATTCAAAACGCAGGCTATTCAATTCAATTTGACTACACTCATTTTCAAAACGTTAGATGGGATCCTGAGCATCAAGACAATATTTTTAACTACGGACACGTAGGTAAATTTGATAGATATAACCAAAAATT
>JBMYOR010000043.1:0-11647 GCA_049599535.1 Bacteroidia bacterium
AGATACTGTTGGTCAGCGGGCATATTTTAATCAGCACAGAAGCGATTATATGTGGAAAGAAAGAGCTGAAGTAGTAGTGTTTTACTGTAAGGATAAATCGGTGGCCGATAAAGTAAAAGGTGAGTTGGCTGATGATAATAGCAATCTTAGTGAGCTTTACAAGGCAATGAATAAAGATAATTCAATGACATTTAGTTACACTAAAGATGTGGTTGAGAAGGGTGATAAAGAAGAGGTAGATAAAGTGGCTTGGGAAAAAGGGTACCATACCATTGATAATTTTAAAGATAGGTACGTACTTATTAAAATTGACGATGTTAAGCCATCGCAATACAAAAAGTTAAACGAGATTAAGGGTTTGGTAATTGCAGATTATCAAACATACTTAGAGAATAACTGGATCGATAAGTTGAAGAAGAAGTATGAGATTAACGTGAATCAACCTTTGATTGATAGTTTGGTTAAGGAATAGTTCATTTGAAATATACAAGCATACTTTTACTCTTATTAGCCCTTACAGGTTGTAAATTTTTTGACGGAAATAAATCCGCTAAGCACAAGGTTGCTGAAGTTGGTGACAAGGTGCTTTATGAAGAAGATTTTCTGGATATTTTTAATGCATCGCAAACCCCTGACGATAGTATTAAGCTCAGAGAAAATTATATAAACAAGTGGATTAGAGATGAAGTGCTTTTTCAAAACGCGCTTAATAATTTAACCGATAGTCTTAAAAATAAAGAAGAACAGCTAGATCTCTATTACAGATCATTAATTAGATACGAGTATGAGAAAGCTTTAATTAATCAAAAGCTCGATACATCAGTAGGCGATAAAGAAATTTTAGACTATTACAACCAATTCACCGAAAGTTTCATTCTTAAGCGCAAAGTGTGTAAAGCAGCCTTTTTGGTTTTAACAAACGATATACCGAATAAGGAGCAAGCCATTGATTGGTTGGCTCAATCTACTACTGAAAACACTGATTCGCTTCAGAAATATTGTTTGCGTTACGGCGTTAAGTTTAACTTAAACGATAAAAAGTGGTTTTACCTAGATGATCTTATGGCTGAAACAACATTGCCTGCTGCTTTTGAACTTACAAATCAAAATAACCCGGTGATTTATAATGATAGTATAAAATTAGTAGCGCTTCGAGTTGAAGACCTTAAAACTCCGGGAGATCCAAAACCTTTTCAAATGACATCTCAAACCATTAGAGATATTATAAAAAACAAAAAGAAGGTTGATTTTTTAAGGAAAATGGAAAACGATGTGTATTTAAAGTCCGAGCGAAAAGCCGAATTTGAAATCTACGAATAATTAAAAATGAGTAAAAAGTATATATATGCAGCTGTTGGATTAGTAGTCTTTTTAATGGCTTTTAAATCCGTAACACTTGACAAAACCATTGCTAAAGTTGGCGATAATTTTATATTACAAAGTGATTTAGAGTACCGATATAGAGAAGAGATTTTGGCTAAGAATGTAGATTCAAGAGAGGCAAAATGCGATTTGTTATTTAGAATGCTGCAAGAAAAAATGCTTATTGTACAAGCACAACGCGATAGTATTGAGATTTCACCTGATGAGATTGATATGCAAATGGAGCAAAGAATGTCGTTTTTTATTCAGCAATTTGGTAGTGAAAAAGCCTTAGAAAAGTATTTTAACGAATCTATGGAAAACATACGAGCCAAATTGAGAAAAACAATGGCTGATCAAATGCTAGTAAATAGAATGACACAGCAGTTGGTAGGCGCTGTAACTGTATCGCCAAATGATGTAAAAAAATACTACCGCAGTTTGCCGGCCGATAGTTTACCAGAGATTAGTACACAATATGAAGTAGGTCAGATAATGCTCAGAACACCTGTAAGTACAAAAGAGCAGAAAAGAATTAAAAGAAAACTCAATAATCTACGAAGACAGATTATGAACGATGAGTTGGAGTGGGCAATTGCGGCAACGTTATATTCTGAAGATCCTGGATCAAAAAGTAGAGGCGGAGATTTAGGGTGGGCTTCTCGTGGAACTTATGTTCCTGAATTTGCAGCAGCAGCGTTTAAATTGAAAAAAGATTCAATTTCAGGCCCAATTAAAACCCAATATGGATATCATTTGATAAAAATGATTGATAGAAAAGGAGACCGAATTCATTTAAAGCATATTTTAATATCACCAAAGTCTCGACCAATAAACCGTAAGGTAGCCAGAAACAAGCTTGATAGTGTTAGAACATTTGTACTCAGAGATAGCTTTGATTTTAAAACAGCGGCATTCAGGTTTTCTGAAGATGAAGAAACCAGAAACACGGGTGGTATGCTTTATGACCCAAACACGGGATCAACAAAAATTTCAGGCGAAGGCATTGGCTTGGATTTAAATATAGTTTTAGATACTATGTCTGTAGGCACAATAAGCCGACCAACCAGCTATACTACCCCTGAGAATAAAGAGGCTTATAGAATTGTGTTTTTAAAGGGTAAAGAGCCAAAACATAAGGCCAATTTACAACAGGATTATGCCTATATTTCAGATCTTGCCAAGCAAGAAAAAAGTGAGAATTTTATTCAAAACTGGACCTGGCAAAAAGCAGCAGGAATGTACATTAGCATTTCTGATCAATACCACGATTGCAAAAAGGTAAAGCGCCTTATTGCAGAAAATCAAAGACTTTAATATGAATGTAAATTTCAGTAGCGATAAAGAAGCAGCAGATGCTTTTGTAGAAAAATATAACCAATTAAAAAGTGAGATTGGCAAAGTAATAGTTGGTCAAGATGAAGTTGTAAAATCTACACTTATTGGTATTTTGAGCAAAGGGCATTGCCTGCTAATTGGAGTACCGGGTTTGGCAAAAACCTTATTGGTGAATACCATTGCATCAGCGCTACATTTAGATTTTAGTAGAATCCAGTTTACACCAGACTTAATGCCATCAGATATTACGGGGTCTGAGGTGCTAACTGAATCAAAACAATTTCAGTTTGTAAAAGGGCCACTTTTTGCCAATGTAATTCTGGCTGACGAGATAAACCGTACACCGCCCAAAACGCAGGCAGCTTTACTAGAAGCCATGCAAGAAAAAAATGTTACCATTTCTGGTCACAATCATAAGCTACCAAATCCATTTTTTGTTTTAGCTACACAAAACCCAATTGAGCAAGAAGGTACTTACCCTTTGCCCGAAGCTCAGCTCGATAGGTTTATGCTTAATATAACTGTAGGCTATCCAACTATTCAAGAAGAGATTGAAATTGTTAAAAGAACAACATCAGGAATTGATACCAAGTTGAATCCAGTTCTTACATCAGAAGAAATTGTGTATTTCCAAAATTTGGTAAGAAAAGTACCAGTAACTGATAATGTGCTACAATATGCTGTTGAGTTGGTTAATAAAACAAGACCAGATTCGGAAAATGTAGCTTCAAAAGTTGCGGAATACATATCATGGGGTGCAGGACCAAGGGCATCGCAATACCTAACAATTGGTGCAAAATGCCATGCTTTAATTACCGGAAAATATGCTCCAGATATTGAAGATGTGCAGGCTGTGGCGCTTGAAGTATTGAGACACAGAGTGGTTAAAAATTATAAAGCTGAAGCAGAAGGGGTAACTATTGATGAGATAATTAAATCTATTTTATAATCATCATCACTGCAGCTTAATTGAATTCATTCGTTCTAATGCCTGTTTGTAAAACGTGAGTGTAAAGTTTACATTTGGGTTTATAAACCTTTGCTTTAAAAAACCTTCGATTTTATAAATTATATGGTGTAAATGAAATAAGGCCAAGTTTAGCTTAAAGTTTATACTGTGCTCTTCAATAGTTTTAATAAGTGATTTATTCTTAAACAAGTGTTTCATTACATCATCTAACTCACCCATCGAAGGCATTTGTGCTTGTTCAATTCTATAAAAAATGTAATGAAAAGCATCAAACAATAAGGGCTTATCAGTTTCGTATTTGCCAAAATTATTTAAGTGCAATCGGCTATTGGCCTTAAGGCAGTTGGCTGGTTCAAAGGCTCCATGAAAAATAGATGTAAATACAGGTTCATTAGTATCCATCCTATTCATCAGCGTAATTAAATCAACACCAAGGTCTTCAATATGCTGTGGGCTAATTCCGTTGGGTTGTAGGTTTTCACTCAAAATAAGCTTAAAAGCCTTTATCATTTGCAGGTAGTTGTTTTCATCAAACAACTCACCAACCTTTTTTACGCCTTTGTTTGATTTGTAAAATTCATCTAAAGCTTCAATATGTAGGTCTTCAAGTTGATCGGTCATTTCGGCATTAGCAGGGTAATTATTAGTCAAAACCAAATGATGTTCATTTTCAATTACCTGAGGAAATGATATTTTGCTACTGCTTACAACATCAGCTAAACCTCTTAAAATACGTTCTTCTTTATTGTTTATTTCGCGGGCATAGTCGCTATCACATATTTTTCTAACCTTAATAATATCAACATTATCGGTTTCAAAAATGGTAGCCTGTTTTGTAAACACGTATTCTTCGGCATAGGTAAATGCTGGGGCAGCAACTAAATCTAATGTCTCTTTTTTTGAGTATGTAAAAAACTTGGGCGATGCTACTAAAAAGCTCATTCCCATTTTTAATAAAGCCTTGTCAGTTACTTGTTTGTATTGTGGGTATTCGTATTTATCACCTTTTATTCTATAAAAAAGTGGCGTTTTTAGCGCGTTGGTAAAAGCAAAGCGTATTGTGTTATAATTGCCTTGCAAGTAGCTGATCGTACCCTCCTTAAGTGCTCTTGTTTTAATCTTATACATCGAAACAATACCAGCAAACTCATCGTAATTAACTGGGGGAATCTCGTCAGTTACAATAAATAATAAAACATCTTTTGCCGTTTTAGCTACTGTTTTGAGTTCATCTTCCGATTTTATAAAAATCAAATCGCCATCTGCATTTTGGACTATGTCTTCTTCGGGGTTGTAAACCACACCTGCCACTATTGATTTAAAAAAGGCACTTTGAATAAGCTGAAGGTCACTTTCAAATATTTTTCTTGGTTGCATTTATGCGTTTAATTTTTGCGGCATGGCAAACATAAGTTTTGCTTGGTAACATAATTATATGAACTCGTTTATTGACACCCATTCGCACCTTTTTGTTGAGCAATTTGATGATGATAGAGAAGCCACTATTGCAAGGGCCAAAGCTGCGGGTATTGAGAAAATACTTTTACCAAATATTGATATTGAGAGTATTGATAGGTTAAATAAAATGGTTAATCAGTTTCCGGATTACTGTTGCGGCATGATGGGATTACACCCCTGTTCGGTAAAAACTGACTATAAATCAACTTTAAAAGCCATAGAAAAAGAATTTGTACACAATAAATATGTAGCGGTAGGCGAGATTGGTTTAGATTATTATTGGGACACCAGTCTCATTAATGAGCAAAAACAAGCCTTTAAAATGCAACTTAATTGGGCTAAAGAATTAGGGTTGCCCGTTGCAATTCATACTCGTGACTCATTTGCTGATGCGCTTGAAATAGTTAAAAATGAGCAAAATGGGAGCCTTAGTGGTGTTTTTCACTGCTGGAGCGGAACAGTAGAAGAAGGTGAGCAAGTTAAAGATGTAGGTTTTTATATGGGTATTGGCGGTGTGGCAACTTTCAAAAAAAGTACACATCAGCACATATTGCCACATTTAGGCTTAGATAAAATTATTCTTGAAACCGATTCGCCTTATTTGGCCCCCGTACCTTTTAGAGGAAAACGAAATGAAAGCGCTTATACGGTTCAGGTGGCTCAAAAGTTGGCATCCATTTATGAAGTAGGTTTAGATGAAATTGCATTAATAACCACCAAAAATGCTATTGACTTGTTCAAGTTGTGAAACATGAATTAGTTTTGGATAATATTTTAGGTGTAAAAGGCATTAACTACTTTGTTAACACAAGCATAATTATAGGATTGAACTTGCCTACTTGGGCGTGTTAAAATTTTTATAAATTGCGCCGATTAAAAGCAGAAGGCTTTAAAATTGATTTGAGGAGAGGTGCCGGAGTGGCCGAACGGGCTCGCCTGGAAAGCGAGTGTGCCCCACATGGGTACCGAGGGTTCGAATCCCTCTCTCTCCGCAGGGTACCTTAAATAGCTTACAATTAACTAATTATAAATTAACAGAACCAAATTTAACAGGTCATGAAGAAGATCTTTTTAACACTTACACTTGCTTTAATTGCAAGTTTTACAGCAGTTGAAGTAATGGCACAAGACAACCCTGATGCCGATGCCGCTACAACAGAAGCTCCAGCTGAGGCTGAAGAGCCAACTGCAGAAACTGATAGTGCTGCAACTGATTCCGCCACTACAGATTCAGCAGCTGCTACTAAAGCTGATGTAGCAGAGCCTAAAGATGAAGGTTCTACAGAAATGGCTGCTGAAGATAACGAGCCACAGGTAGTAACCGGACATGCTATGGTAAAACAATACTTTATTCAAGGTGATTGGAAGTTTATGTCGCCTGTATTAGTTTGTTTAATCTTAGGTTTAGCCATTGCAATTGGTAGAATCATTGTTTTAATCCTAAGTTGGATTAACGTTCGTCAATTTAAAAATTCAATTGAAGCCGAGCTTAAAAATGGCAACGTTGATAAAGCTAAAGACATTGCGCGTAGTACTAGAGGCCCTATTGCTTCTATTTACTATCAAGGTCTCGATAGAGCCAAAGAAGGTATTGAAATTGTTGAAAAATCAGTGGTTTCTTACGGTTCGGTACAAATGGGCCTTTTAGAAAAAGGTTTAGTTTGGATTTCTCTTTTCATTTCATTGGCTCCAATGTTAGGTTTCATGGGAACTGTAATCGGTATGATTTTAGCGTTTGACCAAATTGAAGCTATGGGAGATATTCAGCCGTCAGCTGTGGCAGGTGGTATTAAAGTAGCACTACTTACAACAGTTGCAGGTTTGATTGTGGCCATTATTCTACAATTCTTTTACAACTTAATTACATCAATTGTTGATAGCCTTGTAAACAAGATGGAAGATGCTTCTATTGACTTGATTGACATGATGATTAAGCACAATATTGTTTCTTCTTCTAACGAATAAATATAAGATTCAATGGAAGAGTTTTTTAGTGATATAGTTCTAAGACTTGGCTACGTACTACTAGTATTAGGAGTACTTGTGGCTGTAGGCTTTGCGGTAATGACCGTAGTGTCTGACATGAAAGGAGCCATAAAATCAATTGTTGGTTTTGTGTTACTGATGGTGATCTTCTTAATTTGTTATGGAGTTGCCGGAGACGAAGTTTTACCTAAATGGACCAATTATGGTGTTGATGCGGGTATTTCTAAGCTGATAGGAGCCTTTATTAATACTGCATTTGTACTATTTATTATAGGCGCTGTAGTTGGTGTACTTGGCTCAGTTTATACAATGATTAAAAAGTAATTTATGCCGAAGCGCGAAACACCTGAGATCAACTCGGGCTCAATGGCCGATATCGCTTTCTTACTTCTAATCTTTTTCTTAGTAGCAACTACTATTGATCAGGATAAGGGGATTTTAAGAAAGTTACCGCCAATGCCCGACGAGAATAACCCTCCACAAGAGGTTAAGGCCAATATGCGTAACGTGCTTTTTGTGTGGGTAAACCAAAACGATGACCTTTTGGTAAAAGGACAACCCGCTAAAATTGAAGATTTACGATCAATTGTAAAAGCATTTGTAGATAATAATGGTAGAAATAAGGACTATTCAATTAGCCCGCAAGATGCCATTGTATCTCTCAAAAACGATATTGGTACCAGCTATAAAATGTACATAGCCGTACAAAACGAAGTAGCTGCAGCCTACAGAGAGCTTAGAGATCAATACTCTTTGCAGATGTATGGAAAAGACTTTGCGGCCTTGCAAAAAGATGCAGAGGATGAAAAAGTGAAGAAAGTTGCAGAGAAGAAGAAAGGATTCGTAAAAAAGGTAAAGAAAGCTTACCCAATGCGAGTTTCTGAAGCTGAACCAAATATTTCAAACGTAAACTAATTTTCTAATGGCAAAGTTTAAGAAGAGAAAGAAGGAAACCCCGGCTATTCAAACATCGTCGTTGCCCGATATCGTGTTCATGTTGATATTCTTCTTCATGGTGGCTACGGTAATACGTCAAAACTCTCTATTAGTAAAGAATTTACGTCCGCAAGCTAGTGAAGTAACCAAAGTACAACAGAAGTCACTTACCGAATACTTGTTTATGGGTTCGCCGGTAGATAGAGCAGTATACGGAGATGCTCCAAGATTACAATTAGATGATGCTTTTGCACCAATTAGTCAAGTACAGGCTTTTGTTGAAGCCAAACGGGCTGATACTGATGCCAAGTTGAGATCTAAAATTACGTGGTCGTTAAAAGTTGATGTAGAAACCCGTATGGGAATTGTAACTGAGGTAAAGCAAGAATTAAGAAAAGCAGAAGCACTTAAAATTAACTATAGTGCTAATCAAGCTTTAGAGAATTAATACGATATAGTTAGTTAATCAACTCAAAAAGGCTCTGAGAAATCAGAGCCTTTTTTGGTTTTATACCTGATGGGTTTGGCTATATATCTGCCATAGTAATTTTAAGTTTAAAACGTTTTGTAAATAAAAAAATATGAAACGCTTTAAACCAGAAATTAGCTCGGGCTCAATGGCCGATATTGCATTTTTGCTTTTAATATTCTTTTTAGTGGCCACCACTATTGAACAAGATAAAGGCCTTTTACGAAAACTACCGAGTGTTCAAGAGCCTAAAGAGTTTAAAATTCAAAAACGAAACATAATTTACATCTTGCTTAACTCAAATAATAGGCTCATGCTAAACGATGTAGCAACGCCCATAACTGATTTACATAGCCAAGTTCAAATATTACTACTAAATAAAAGTAAGAGCAACCTTTTGCCAGTAAGCCCTCGTAAAGCTGTAATTTCAATAAAAACTGACAAAGGCACCAATTATAATACATACGTGCAGGTGCAAAATCAAATTGCCAAAGCCTACAGGCAAATGCGAAATCAAAAATCTATGCAGCTTTATGGTAAAAGTTTTGATCAGCTCAATTCAAACATAAAAATCAAATTCATTAAAAACGCAGTGCCTATGAATATCTCAGAGGTTGAAACAAATTCCGATTAATTGTTTCTTATAAAACTAATCGTTTCTTTTACAGCTAGCTCGGTATAGCTGGGTAATGTATTGTTATTGTAAGGATGGCTAGCGCCAAAAACATGATTTGCATTAGGTACCAAATAAAGCTGGGCATCTTTATTCCAGCTTTTAATGGTTAATGCATCCTGAAAAATAACGGTTGGGTCTTCAGTACCATGAACAATGAGCTGAGGAACACTTAAATTTTTACAAGCTTTTTCAATATCAAAGCGATCAATATTGGCCATAAAATCTTCATACACTTCATAGTACATTGGCATTTTTTGATTTGTACGGCTATTTTCAGTATATATTACGCCATCAGTTTGCCATTGATTAACCGATACGTTTTTATGGCGTTCAGGTATATTTTTTATAGCTGCCCAGGTAATTACGCGTTTTACTTTGGTGTTTTCATTTGCCGTAATTAGCGCAGTGCCGCCACCACGGCTATGACCTATTAATGAGATATCATTAGCATTCATAAGATCAGTGGGTAGTGCATTGTTTTTACCAATCCAGTTGAGCATAATTTTAATATCGGTAAGCTCACGGCTAAAAGTGTTTTTGCCAAAGGCTTCTAGGTTTTCAAAATCTTGGGGCCTACTTACGGTTGTTCCATTATGACTTTGGTTAAATTTTATGAACACAAAACCTTCATTTGCAAAGTGTTCTGCCACTAAATTCCAAGCACCATAATCTTTAAATCCCTTAAAGCCGTGGTTAAATAATACTACAGGTTTATTAAAACCATCCATATTAAAGAAAACATCTGCAAGCATTGGTTTGTTATCTGCACCTTTAAGCTGTAGGTTACGTAGTATTTCCATTGATTTTTTTTTGGATTTGGTAGTACTTTCGATGCCCAAAAATAACTTATTACAAAGTTTAATGTCAATTAGTCTTGATCAAATAAAAGAGCCCATTGCACATGAAATGAAGGTCTTTGAAAAGGAATTTAGGGCAGCAATGTCTTCAAAGGTTCCTTTATTAGATAGAATCATGACTTATATAGTAAAACGAAAAGGCAAGCAAATGCGGCCTATGTTTGTTTTATTAGCTGCAGGCGTTACCGGCGGAATTAATGAAAAAACATATCGTGGGGCTTCTCTAGTAGAGCTTATGCATACTGCTACACTAATACATGATGATGTAGTTGATGATGCTTTTCAGCGTAGGGGATTTTTTTCGGTAAACGCACTTTGGAAAAATAAAATTGCCGTTTTAGTTGGAGATTACCTGCTCTCAAGTGGGCTTTTACTTTCATTACAAAATAATGAATTTAAAATGCTAAAAATACTAAGCGAGGCGGTTAAGGCAATGGCTGAAGGGGAGTTACTTCAGCTTGAAAAGGCTAGAAAACTTAATACCAATGAAGAAGTTTATTTTGATATTATCAATAAAAAAACAGCTTCGTTAATTTCATCTTGCTGTGCCATTGGTGCATCGTCAAATACCGATGATGATGAAACGCTAGATAATATGAGAGTTTTTGGTGAAAGTGTTGGTATAGCTTTTCAGATAAAAGATGACCTTTTTGATTACGGCGATGGGAGTGATATTGGAAAACCTAGAGGAATTGATATTCAAGAGAAAAAGCTTACTCTACCTTTAATTTATGCGCTACAGAATGTAAGTGATAAAGAGGGTAAGGCTATGATAAAACGAATCAAAAGCTTTAAGAATAAAAAGAAAGATTTGAATGCCATTTCGGAATTTGTATTTGAAAATGGTGGCATTAAATACTCGGTTGACAAAATGCATGAGTATAAAGAAAAAGCCCTAGGCATACTCAAAAAGTTTGAACCAGGGCCTTATAGAGATAGCCTTGAAGGCTTAGTTAGGTTTACAATCGAAAGGAAAAAATAACTATTGTTTAGGCATAAAAAAAGCGGGGTTTACATGCTTTCCATTTTCTAAAACTTCGTAATGTAAATGTGGCGCAGAACTTAGACCTGTACTTCCAACTTTTGCAATGAGTTGACCTTTTTCAACTTTCTCACCTTCTTTTACTAGCATTTGGCTTAAGTGAGCAAAGTGGGTTTCGTAAACTTTTGAGTTTCTTATTACGATATGGATGCCATAACCCCTTACGGTGTCAGCTTCAGAAACTATTCCGTTAGCTGTTGCATAAACTGGTGTTCCTTTAGGAGCCTTAAAGTCAACGCCCTTATGTAGCTTAGAATCTTTAGTTATTGGATGAAATCTATATCCAAATGGTGAGGCTATTCTTATGTAGTTTTTAATGGGAAGAATTGAAGGCCGATTAGGGTCAGCTGTAGGCTCAGGCAAATTAGCAATTTGGGCAGCTAGATTTTTGGATGAACTATTTACAACTTTGCTGTTTGAGAACGCGAAAGCCGAAAAAGCAATTACAATAAGTAAAAAAGAATACTTAATTAGTTGAAATGGTTTTGAAGGAGCTTTTAAAATCATTTTAATGCGGTTTTTTAATGGGTGATTATAAAATTGATGTGTAAGG
>JBMYOR010000044.1:0-11629 GCA_049599535.1 Bacteroidia bacterium
TGGACTAATGGTGGAAATATGAATACTGGAACAACAAATTTAGGTGCAGCTGGAACACAAACTGCAGCTTTAGCTTTTGGTGGATCTCGTGGTGGCGAAACAGAAGAATATAATGGAACTTCTTGGTCTAGAATTGGACAGATTTTAAATGGAGAACAGAATTACGACCATTTCGGAAATGGAGTAGCGATTTCTAATGATGGGTCTATAATAGCCGTTGGGGCACCAAGAAATTTAGGTGGTTATACAGGGTCAACAAACGGAGGAGAAGCGTATGGTGAAATAAAAGTATATAAATACGAATCAAGTGGTAATACTTGGAAGCGTATGGGAAATGAGATAAACGGAGTTGGATCGCACGATTGGCTTGGTTATGTAGTAAACCTATCTGGAGACGGAATGACGGTTTCAACACAAAGGCATTTGGGGTCAAGAGCTAGAGTTTTTGCATTAAACGATAGCACTTGGAATCAAGTGGGTGCCGATATTCAGGCCGCAAACATTTATGGGGCGCTCGATTATGAATACGTTCTTTCTGATGATGGCAAAAGTTTCTTAATAAGTTGCTATGGCACAACGGGCAATGGCTCTAATTTGAGGTGGTACCAGAATGTAGGAAATAGATGGGTACTTTATCATTCTGAAACACATTCTCCGAGTACCCACGATCCTCGATACGCTGGTTTAGCAATGGCAAAAGATAAACCCGTTATTGTTTACGGAAGGTTTGCTGAATACAATGGCTCTACAATTTTAGTCGGTTCAGCGTATGTTTATGATTTTTCAATTGAATTAGAAGATTTAAGCCCGAGCTCGGGAGCAATTGACGTTGCCGTTGATGATAACATAGAGATTGACCTTAGCAGAAGTATTAGCTATGGGCATACCAACGATTATGTAAGAATTACCGGTAATATGCGCGGTAATTATGCCTTCAGCGCAAGTGGTTTCAATGGTGGTTTGGTACTAAATCCCACAAAAAACTTTTTTCCAGGAGAAGAGATAACCGTACACATAACAGAAGGTATTTTGCTCAGCGGACCTATGCAGTACACTTTTACGGTAGCTGGTGAAACACACACCATAGGAAATATACTTGCCGATGAACATCTTATAGGCAATAGCTATATTTATAATGGCCATGGCTATGCGGGCGATTTGGACTCAGATGGTGATATTGATGTAATTGATGCTGGATTGTTAGCTTTCAATTGGTTTGAAAATGATGGTACTGGATCTTTTACCAAAAACAACATAAGTTCCGATTACATAGATCAATCATTAATGGCTGATATTGATGATGATGGAGATATGGATTTACTAGCTACTGATTATATTTTAGGTAAATTTTTCTGGTATGAGAACAATGGCTCACAGTCTTTTACCAAGCGAACCATTGCCAGTTTAGGAACGGCAAAAGGTATTGCCGTTGCAGATATAAACCAAGATGGCTTGTTGGATGTGATAGGCTCTGCTGAAGGAACTGACAAGGTGTATTGGTTTGAAAACCAAGGCACACATGTATTTGTTGAGCATACAATTGATTCGTCGCACAGTAATCCCGATTTTGTGACTACCGGGGATATGGATGGTGATGGGGATATGGATATTGTTGTTACCTCCAGTACTGCTGACAAAGTAAGTTGGATAGAAAACGAAGGAAATGGAGATTTTGCAACTCATAGCCTTCTTACAAATGCAGATGAAGTAAGGTCAGCATCAATTGCTGATATAGACTTAGATGGTGATGCAGATTTATTAGTGGCCATATGGGGCGACCATGAAATACGTTGGTTAATAAACGATGGTAGTCAGTCATTCACGTCAACCTTGCTTGATAATATCTACTTGGCATCGGTCATAACAAGTTCAGACATTGATGGTGATGGTGATGTAGATATTATTGCCGGTGGAAACGATACCTTAAAATGGTACGAGAACAACGGCTCAAATGTATTTTCTGAGCGATTAATAGCCAATCATCAGTATGCTGGGCCTGTGGCTATTCTTCCGGCCGATGTAGACGGCAACGACACCTTAGATATTGTAGTCGTGAGTTCTTCTAAAACTTTTTGGTATAAAATGAAACCCGATGGGCCCGAAATAAAAATTACGGGTGCTTATGAAGAAATTGTTAATGGCGATAGCACAACAACTGGTTCTGACCATACCCATTTTGATGAAGCCATTGTTTCTACAGGTAGCAAACAGCGTGCTTTTATTGTGCAAAATATTGGCACCTTAACCATGAATTTAACTGGAACACCAAAAGTGGCAATTAGCGGAACACATGCGGCTGATTATTCTGTAATTAGGCAGTTGCCCAATTCCATATCAGCCGGCAATCAAGATACTTTAATTATAGAGTTTAGCCCTAGTGCGCTAGGAGCAAGAACCGCAAGCATCAGCATTGCTAATAATGATGATGATGAAGCTCTTTATACCTTTTCCATTGAAGGTGATGGTGTAAACGCACCAAACGGTTCGGTAACCCAGGTGGGTAATGATCTAGTAGGCAATGGCCCCCAGGTTCGATTTGCCACATCTGTCGACATCAATACAGATGGAGATATTATTGCCATTGGTGGCTTTAATATGAGTAATGGTAGCACCCATACTGGAGGTGCGCGGGTATTTCAAAAAAGTGGTAGCAGTTGGGTTCAGTTAGGTAATGATATTTATGGTGATGCATCAGGAGATCAGGCAGGTTGGGCTGTAGCCCTATCTGGAGATGGAACACGCTTAGCCATTGGGTTGAGAGGAAATGATGATAATGGCTCCAACGCAGGTAAAGTACAAGTTTATGCCTACAATGGCACTTCATGGAGTCAAATAGGGCAAGATATTGATGGCGAATCGTCAGCTGATTACCTTGGAAATGCAGTTGCGCTTTCTTCAGATGGAAATACGCTTGTGGTTGGTGCATATCAGTCAGCCAACAATGGCGAAGTGGAGGTGTACACTTACAACGGATCGGCGTGGGTACAAGTAGGTTCAGACTTAATTGGCGATTCAAGCGGCGATCGTTTTGGCCATTCAGTAGATGTAAGTGCAACTGGAGATACAATTGTGGTTGGTGCTAATTTGCATAATTCTCAAAAAGGGCAAGCAAAAATATTCTATAACAATGCAGGCACTTGGACCCAACTTGGTAGCGACATTGATGCTACTGTAAATTATGATTATTTGGGTGCTTCGGTGGCCATTACAGCTGACGGAACAAAGGTTATAGTGGGTTCTAATGGTAACGATAATAATGGCGCTGCCTCTGGCCGAGCCCAGATTTTTGAATTAAACGGAAGTAATCAATGGGTGCAAATTGGAAGCGATATAGAAGGAGAAGCAATTAACAATGGCATGGGACATTCTGCTGATATTTCAGCAGATGGTAGCCGAATTATTGTAGGCGCATATAGCAATAGTGACAACGGCTCTTTTGCGGGCCACGTTAAGGCTTTTACTTATTCTGGGTCAGATTGGGCTCAAATAGGTTTGGATGCCAACGGCGATAATAAGTCTGATAATTTTGGTTGGTGTTCTGCTATCTCAGCTAACGGAAATTTCTTAATTGGAGGAGGAAGTTATAGCAAAGCAAATGGAGAATCATCAGGAAAGGCCAAAGTTTATGAAATTGAATTCATACAAAACGTCGAAATCAAAATCTCAGGCAATAGCACAGAAATAACCGACGGCGATGCCACACCAAGCACAGCTGATAACACCGATTTTGGCAATGTAAATGAAACAGGCGGCGTAATGCACAAAACCTTTGTAATTGAAAACACAGGCTCAAGTGCATTAAGCCTAAGCGGTAGCCCCATTGTGAGTATAAGCGGTACCCATGCGGCAGATTTTACAGTAGTAAAGCAACCAAGCTCATCAATAGCCGCTGGAGCAAGCGATGAGTTTGTTATCAAGTTTGACCCAAGTGCAACAGGTACAAGAACCGCAACCATTAGCATAGCTAATAATGACGCTGATGAAAACCCTTATAATTTTAGTATTAAAGGGACTGGAGTTGAAATACCATACGCCGCCCTATCACAAATAGGATCTGATATTGATGGTGAGGCTGCTAATGACAAAAGCGGATGGTCAGTAGCAATAACCGATGATGGTGAAACAGTAGCCATGGGTGCTCCAGGTAATTCAAGTAGCAAAGGTCAAGCGCGTGTTTTTACTTTGTCAAATGGCAGCTGGATTCAGGTGGGAAGCGACATAGAAGGTGAAGCTGGCAATGATGAAAGTGGATGGTCTATTGACCTTTCTGAAGATGGCAATAGAATAGCCATTGGGGCAAAAAATAATACTGGTAATGGTAGTAGTGCTGGCCATGTCAGAATCTACGAAAACCAAAGCAATACTTGGATTCAGCTTGGAGCGGATATTGACGCCGAAAATTCAGGTGATAACTGTGGGTGGTCTGTTTCATTATCTGCTGATGGCAATAGAGTTGCCATTGGTGCACAATCAAATGGAGGCAATGGAAGTTTTGCAGGTCATGTTCGTGTTTTTGAATATTCATCAAGCAACTGGACACAAATAGGAAGTGATATTGACGGTGAGTCGTCAAGTGATCAAAGCGGGTATTCAGTTGATTTTTCTAGCGATGGTATGACACTTGCTATAGGTAGTTTTTCAAATAGCGATGGTGGAACAAACGCAGGAAGTGTAAGAGTTTTTAATTACAATGGTTCGAGTTGGGTACAAATTGGGTCAGATTTAGATGGAGCTCAGACGAATGATGCTTTTGGAACATCAGTCTCATTGTCAAAAGATGGAAGGAGACTAGCTATTGGAGCATACCAAAAACAAGTAAGCAGCTCAAATTATGGCTATTGTTCTATTTACGATTTTAGCAATGGCAGTTGGTCTCAAATAGGTTCAACAATTAACGGTTTGGCGGCAGGAGACGAAAATGGCCACTCAGTTAATGTATCAGGTGACGGAAGTAGGGTAATAATTGGGGCTCCACAAAATGGTGGTTTCTCTGTTGGCTCGTTTCGGGTATTTGAGCTTCAATCAGGTTCGTGGACACAAATTGGTAGTACATCCTTGGGAGAATCTGCCACAGATAACTTCGGCTATTCTGTTGCCATTTCGGGTAATGGTGAAAGTATTATTTCAGGGGCGCCGTATAATGATGATAACGGCTCAAACTCGGGCCACGCACGCATCTTCAAATTCGTAAACTCACCCGACATATCAATTTCAAGCAACAATACCGAAATCATTTCGGGAGACAATACACCTGCAAAATTGGACAATACCTTTTTTGGAGCTCTTGACCTTGACGATGGCTCAGTATTTAAAACTTTTACTATTGAAAATGTAGAAGGTACTGATCTAACCCTTACGGGATCACCTTTGGTGGCCATTTCAGGTGCAAATGCATCAGACTTTACAGTAAGTACACAACCGGCAACAAGCACCATTGCAGTAGGTAATTCTACTACTTTTCAGATCACTTTTAATCCTAGTGCCCTTGGCCAAAGAGAAGCCTTAGTTACCATTGCTAATAATGATGTTAATGAAGGACCTTACACCTTTAAAATAGTAGGCCAAGGACATAAAGCTTATACTAAAGACGTACAATGGACCTGGATTGATGGTGGTAGAGACCGTCGTGGTCAGGGTACTTACGGTACAAAAGGTATTGCTTCAGCAAGCAATACACCAGGTTCGCGTCAATTTCCAAGCTATTGGACAGGTCTAGACGGTACCTTATGGATGTTTGGTGGTAGCGGTTATGATGGATCTGCTAATAGCGGTATTTTAAATGACCTATGGAAATGGGATGGCACCAATTGGACATGGGTTGATGGCAGTTCAAGCAGAAATGCCGTTGGTACCTATGGAACAAAAGGAGTAACTAGTACTGGTAAAACTCCGGGGGCTCGCTATAGGTCAGCTCATTGTGTTGATAAAGAAGGTAATTTATGGATGTTTGGTGGTGATGGATATCCATCAAATGGGTCTACAGGCAGACTAAATGACTTATGGAAATTCGATGGAACGAACTGGACATGGGTTAGTGGAGCAACGTCCCACTCTCAAAATGGAGTTTATGGTACAAAAGGGACCGCAACAACAAGTAATGTGCCTGGAGGCAGGAACAGTCCCGTAATGTGGTGTGATGCCGATAACAATCTATGGCTTTTTGGAGGATATGGACTCGATAAAAATGGTAACGATGGCTACTTAAACGATTTGTGGAAGTGGGATGGTACTAATTGGACATGGGTAAGTGGATCAGATACTAAAGAGCAGGTTGGTGTATACGGAACCAAAGGAACTGCCGCATCGAGCAATGCGCCAGGGTCAAGATATGTGTCATCAAATTGGACTGACAGCGATGATAATTTTTATTTATTTGGAGGTATAGCTTGGACAGGCTCTAGTGCTGGTAGAATAAACGATTTATGGAAATGGGATGGTACCAATTGGACTTGGCTTGAGGGCTCAAGCAGTGTAAATTTGGCATCAACTTATGGCAGCATTGATGTAAAAGCATCAGGCAATGAAATAGGCTCTAGAATGTCGGCCGCTACTTTTAGCACAGCAAATGGAGATGTAATGCTATTTGGAGGAGAAGGCATGGTGCCTAGTGTCTCGGGTAGTGGATCTTTAAACGATCTTTGGGTGTGGGACGGTATTGATTATACTTGGATTCACGGAAGTACATCTAAAAATCAATCTACTTCACATGGTACTTTAGGTGCAGCCAATACATCTAATGTTTTGGGGGCACGTTTCGGTTGTGCGCATTGGATAACTAATGACGGTACAGCAGTTGTATTTGGAGGCTATGGCTATGACAGAAATGGAAATTATGGTGAACTTAGTGACATGTGGCTTTTGGAAAACGTTCCTTCAGAAATACATGTCGAAAGCTCTGGCGTTGATATTGTAAACGGTTCTAATTCAGTTAAATCATCAAACAACACGTATTTTGGAGCTTTGCCCGTTGTTGGTACCAATAACTTTACAAGCAAAGCATTTAACATATCAAACACCGGTTTAGTAGCGCTTGAAATTAAAAGCAACATAACCGTATCGGGAGCAAATGCAAATGATTTTGCAGTAACACAACCCAATAGTACAAGCATAAATACCAATGGTTCTGAGTCGTTTCAAATAACATTTAACCCAAGCGGCGAAGGCATTAGAACCGCAACGGTTACCATAAACAGCAACGATCCTGACGATGGCGCATATACATTTAAAATTCAAGGTGAAGGCCATATTACTTATGATAATAGTGTGGTTTACACTTGGATGGATGGCCAAAACCAAAGCAATAGAACGGGCGTTTACGGTACAAAAGGCCAAGCGGCTTCTACCAATATGCCTGGCTCAAGAAGCTACGGGGCTACATGGCGAGATTTTGATGGCAATACTTGGATACACGGCGGTTGGGCCTACGATGCCAACGGCAACGATGGTTGGATTAATGACCTTTGGAAATATGATGGCAACAATTGGACTTGGATTAGCGGTAGTAATACCATTAATGCCACGGGTTCTTATGGAACTAAAGGGCTAACCGCAAGCTCAAATGTGCCACCAGCCAATCAAAATGGCGCATCGGTAGTTGATAAAGAAGGCAATCTGTGGCTTTTTGGAGGATCCATTAAAGCTAGCGGATCAACTAATAGAAGCAATCATTTATGGAAATTTGATGGTACCAATTGGACCTGGGTAAGTGGTTCAAGCTCAAGCAACCAAACGGGTAATTATGGCACAAAAGGCCAAGCGGCTTCATCAAACGTTCCTGGCGCACGTAGCCCGGCCAATATTTGGATTGATGACAATGACAACATTTGGGTTTTTGGTGGATACGGAAAAGATAAAAATGGAAATGATGGTTTTCTCAATGACCTTTGGAAATGGGACGGTTCCAATTGGACCTGGATAGCTGGGAGTGATATTGGTGATCGATATGGTATTTATGGAATACAGGGAACTGGGACTTCAAGTACAAATCCTGGGTCAAGATCAAACGCGATTAACTGGATTGATAATTCTGGTAATTTATGGTTGTTTGGTGGCTACGGTTACGGAGTATCTGGCGTTGATGCCCGTTTAAATGACCTTTGGAAATTCGATGGGACAAATTGGATTTGGATAAACGGTTCATCAAGTGTTAATGGCACTTCAAGTTATGGTACTAAAGGTGTTGCAAATTCGTTAAATGTTCCTGGACGCAGAAGCGGTTCATGGGAGAGTTGGGTTGATGCTTCAGGGAACGCTTACATTTTAGGTGGAGAAGGTCATGATGTAAACGGTGATTTGGGTGTTTTAAACGACTTATGGCGATGGGACGGTTCAAACTGGACATGGCTTAGTGGTTCAAATACACGGAGTCAGTCTTCAACCTTTAATACTAAAGGAACTACTTCAAGTTCAAGTAAGATTGGTAGCAAAAGAGGTGGTTTTCATTGGATAGATGAATACGGTGTGCTTTGGCACATGGGTGGTAAAG
The DNA here is from genome assembly GCA_049599535.1 of Bacteroidia bacterium. GTDB lineage: Bacteria > Bacteroidota > Bacteroidia > CAILMK01 > JACPUW01 > JACPUW01. The sequence continues at coordinate 8,486 of JBMYOR010000044.1, forward strand.
ATGCCAGTGGCGCATCGTGGAACGATGTTTGGAAATTTGAGCCGGGCGGTACCGAGATTAACATACTTGGCAACGGCAATGGTGTTGAAGATGGTTCTACAACGGCAACTCAATCTAACCACACCGATTTTGGAGCGGTAAGCGTAACCAATGCTTCAAAATCAAGAACCTTTACTATTAGAAATGATGGAGCCTCTAATTTATCACTTACCGGCAATCCAATTGTTTCAATATCAGGATCTGATGCATCAGCATTTACGGTAACCCAACAGCCTGCAAGCGCTACTATTGCCGAGGGGAATAGTACTACTTTTAGCGTCAAATTTGAGCCTTTAAAAATTGGTAACCATATTGCAACTGTTACCATTAATAATAATGATGGAGATGAAGGTATATACACCTTTGCCATTGGCGGAGCAGGAGAAGGCTCAAATAATAACAACAACAATCCAAGTTTTACAGGTCCAGGCCATATTTACATTAGTGGCGTAAGACTCAATGTAACATCAGGAGCATATTTAATTACCAACGATCTTTATTACTTCGGTAATGCTACTATTAACAATGATGGTGTAATTGAAGTACGAAGACACTGGAGAAATAACAATACGGTTACCGTAAGCGGAACAGGTAGTTACGAAGTTAGGGGCAGCGATTTACAAGAACTCGACCCACGCGGAGCGCGAGTTAGAAGGGTTTTTGTAGATAATAACCAAAACGTAAGCCTACAATCTGATGCCGAAATTGAAGATTTAGAATTAAGCGAAGGCTTTGTTGAAATTGGCGATAATAACCTAACCTTAGTAAATGAAGCATCAGGCGGAAGCTCAACTTCGTATATTAGAATTAATGGTGATGGAACTGTAACTACAACAGTAGGGACAACCCCAAGAACACTGCCAATAGGCCGAAATCCTTATTTGCCAGTTACCATTGACGATGGTGGCGGAAATGACTTTACAGTAGGAGTATATGATAATGTGTATACCGATCCAACCGATAACTCAGGTGAGCTTACCACCAATGTAGTTTCTGAAACTTGGACCATACAATCAAATGCAGCCCAAAACGATGTAATTGTTACTGTTGAGTGGGATGGTGCCGAAGAAGAAACTGGTTTTACCCGCTCATCATCATACTTAGCCTATTGGGAAAACGGCGTGTCAACTGCTTGGGATGCAGGTGTATCAATGAGTGCTACAGGCTCAGATCCTTATTCGCTTACCCGTACCATTGATTTCACTACAAACTTGTATTATTTTGGTGTAGGTAGCAGTGGTTCTCCGCTACCTGTAGAGTTTACTTACTTTAATGCCCAGTGGTTAAATGAAGGCGAAACTGCAGTATTAGATTGGCAAACCGCCATGGAAGAGAACAACAGCCACTTTGAAATTGAAAGAAGCTTTGACGCCACTAATTGGCAGCAAGTAGGTAGTGTAGTAGGCCAAGGCAGCACATTTGATATTACCGATTATCAGTTTATTGACCAACTAGAAACTCTAAGCTCTAATTCAGAAACCATCTACTATCGCTTAAAACAAGTTGATTATAACGGTCAATTCGATTATTCTGAAATCCGCACATTAAACTTTAAATCTTCAACTTTAAGCACATTTGAGTTATGGCCAAACCCAGTAAGTGGGCAGGTAATTAATTTATCGGTTAAAGATGATTATCAAGTTATAACAGCTGATGGTATTGTGGTTAAAAATGCAATTGAAACTAATAAAATCGAAATTGCTGATTTGCCAGAAGGAGCATACATTGTTAAAAACAAAACAGGCAAAACGCAAACATTCATAAAAATATAGAGTACCTGTTGATACCTTATTATTACCCAGCCACCTGCGCATAAGTGTAGGTGGCTTTTTTAAACCTGAATTAAATCATTGGATTTTAATAATTTGATTAAACCTGTTATAACGTGAGTTATAGAGTTTTTGCTTCGAAAAGGGTTAATAAACACCGAAAAAGAGGTAGCAAACCAAAGTGAATAAAATGAAGAGCCTTAGCGACTTGAGCAGGAGTTAACAATAAAGTCACAATTGTATACGTATTGCGGCTTTTTACCATTTGTAGCCTACCAATAATAATCGATCTCAGTTTGATAATGTCAATACAGCAGCTTTATTATAAAGGGGTATCGGGAATCTTGCCTCAAAACCAAAAAATCTTGTTAAACTACACATAGGAGCGATTGAAATCGCTCGCTTCTGATCAGGAACGATTGACTTCAGACCATCGCGGTGCTTGTGCTAGTAATACCGATACCCCTGTTATTATATGTATAAACTGCTCAAATCCTTATTTAAAAATTCATTTCAAAATCCCCCCAAAGGGGGATAAAAGCAGTACATAAAAACCCCACTTTTGAACATGTAAAAAAAGTAATAAACGCAGAATAACCACAGATGAAATTAGAATTGAAAAGCATAGGATTATTAGGGGTAATGTTGTTATTCATAATAAATTTACCAGCACAAGATGTTTATGAATTTTGGGCTTATGAAGATAGTGATTGGAGCAACGATAATAATTGGGATTATTTGCCAGTAGGTGGCGGAATGTCTAATCAAAGTCCTGATGCCAATATTGGCTCAAATACCGAGGTTTATATCTGGGACAACGTAGATTATGATTTAACCGATATGCTTGTAGTAAATGGTTTAATTGAACTCACAGGCGGAGATATATCAAGCAGCACTACAGCCAATTTGCGCTTAAACTCAGGTTCAAGTATCGATTTTTCATCGTCAAACTCATTAAGCATGGGCCGACTGTATTTTATAGGGGGCTCAATAAATATTCCATCAGGTGCTTCTATGCAGTTTACAAGCTCAGAGTCAAATAGTTTAAGAAGCAACTTAACCGTTAATGGCTCTATTACTTTTACAGGATCTGTCATAGCCAATAGAAATTCATCTATTAGCGTTGGCTCATTTGCTACGTTAGATTGCAATTCGGGGCTTACCAACTCAGGCTCAATTATTAATACAGGCACCTTTAGTATTTCAGGTAATTTTACTAATACGGGCACTCTAAATTCGTCAAATTCGGGTGCACTCATTTCAATCGATGGCACATCGTTACAATCAATAAGTGGTCTGGCAGCCTATAAAATTGAGATTGACAATACCAATAATG
>JBMYOR010000045.1:0-11591 GCA_049599535.1 Bacteroidia bacterium
ATTGGCTCCTGTAAATGCTCCTTTTTCATGTCCAAATAATTCACTCTCCAACAACTCTTTGGGAATCGCACTCATGTTGACAGCAACAAATGGTTCTTTTTTTCGAGAGGAATTATAATGGATACTCTTGGCAATTTTGAAGAAGCACACTCTTACGGAAGCCATCCACAACCCGAAGAATTATTTGATATTTCTTTTTCTAAAAATGCCTTGTATTTATGCGGGGCTTACCGCTACGATACTGATTTTGACCCGTCAAATACCAAAGACCATTTTTTACTGAATAAGCGAGGAACAGATGGATATGTATTAAAATTGAACGTACCCGTGAGTTGCCGTCATAGTTTTAGCACAATTTCAATAACCCAATGCGGCCCTTACACCCTACCAAGCGGTAATGAAACTGTAACTAAGAGCGGAACCTATTATGATGTAATTAAAAATCATAATGGATGTGATAGCAACATCACAATCACCTATAAGAGACTCGATAATCTTATAAATTCAGACGTTTCAGCTTGCTTGGCATATAAATCACCTGGTGGCAAAACCTACAAACAAAGTGGAACCTATTACGATACTTTGACCAACTTTTTTAGTTGCGATAGCATTATAGTAACTAATCTCACTATTAATGGACATTATGCATCCATTAAAGCGACAGCTTGTGATTCATTCTTTTTAAATGGCACTAAACAATGGGTAAAACAAAGTGGCACCTATACCGACAGCTTTAAAAACAAGTTGGGTTGTGACAGTTTAATTGAAATTGAAGTTAAGATAAGCCGCTCATTTTACCTTGAAGAATTAAAAAGTGCCTGTGAAGAATTCACACTGCCTAGCAGCAGTCGCAAAGTAACTCAAAGTGGAACTTATATTGATAGTTTTAAGACGATTGCTGGTTGTGACAGTGTGCTGGCTTGGAAAGTAACAATCAATAGGTCTACACGAGAAACAATAAAACAAAGTGCTTGTGAGCAGTTTTATTTAGAAGGAAGCAAACGCTTTGTAAAAGTTAGTGGAACTTATATAGATACCTTGAGTACAACCAATGGTTGTGATAGTATAATAACATGGAATTTAAAAGTAACTTACCCTACTCATGACACTGTTAATCGCCATTTCTGTGATAGCTTTTACTTAACTAGCAGCAATACTTGGGTGAACCAATCTGGTTTATACCATGATAGCTTAAAAACTAAAATAGGCTGTGATAGCCTTATTACTTGGGCTATTGTTAAGTCAAAACCAGATGCCAATTTCAAAATCATAGATGATTCATTGGTGGCTGACAGTATAGATTACGATTATTATCAATGGTTTCGATGTGATGTAGATACTGCATATATAATTCAAAATGCAAATTCATTTTATTACGCACCAAAAAAATCTGGAGAATATGCTTTAGGGGTAGATAACAAAGGCTGTTCTGACATCTCAACCTGCAAGCAAGTAACTATAATTAGTATTGAACATGAGCTGGCCAATCAAATAAAACTATACCCAAACCCTACAACTAGGTATTTACAAATTGTGGCACCTAAAACTGAGAATCAATTCAATTATAAATTACTGAGCATTAGCGGAAAAGAACTTATTGATTTTGGTAACCTGCAACAAGGAAACCATCAGATTGATTTATCGGCATACAGTTCAGGCTCATATATTATTTTAATCGAAAACGCAAATGGCGAGCAAATCAGAAAGCTTATTTTGAAAAACTAGAAATCGCATATAATTTGATTAAGGTATCGGTAGTTTTACCACTTAGCCAAAAATCCTACAAAACTTCACATACGAGCAATTGAAATCACTTGCTTCTGATCAGGAACGATGGACTAAAGTAAATCATAGCGCTTGTCGTAGAAATTCCAATAATTTGAAATAAGTACTAAACAAACCAACTTTTGTGCTGTTCATAAGCCAATACTACTGAAACACTCTATTAAATGAATAAATTGAAAATCTATTTGATTATTGCACTTGCACTTATATGTAATGTAAGTTTTGCCCAAAACACGCCAAAAAACAACATTAAACTAAGTGGCATTGCCGAGCTTGGCTTTGTAGGTGTGCTTGGCAATAAAATTCAATTTAGCCAAAACGGCACATACATTAATTATTTAGAAGATGGCGCCCAAGACAACTTGTTTCCGGTATGCCGATTGGCCCTTGAAGTGAGTGTAAATAATAAACATTATTACACATTTTTGTACCAACCATTACGCCTTGAATCAACTGCTCTTTTATATAGAGCCTTGGTAATTGACGAACTTACTTTTCCGGCTGGCACTGGTGTTAACTTTTTATACAACTTCCCGTTTTTTAGATTCAGCTACATGAAAGAGCTAATGCCAAATAACGATAAATGGGACTTTGCCTTTGGTGCTTCTCTTCAATTGAGAAACGCCACCATATCGTTTGAATCTACCGATGGCACACTTTTTAGGTCAAGAAGAGATGTTGGCCCTGTTCCAATATTAAAAATGCGCACTAGGTATAACAAAAATGACCGCACATACACTGAGTTTGAAGCAGACGGTTTTTATGCCCCTATTAGTTATTTAAATGGTAGCGACAATGAAGTTATTGGAGCTATTCTTGACGCCAGCATTAGGCAAGGGCTTAAAATAACTAATGAAGTTGATGCCTTTTTAAATTTACGCTATTTAGGAGGTGGCGCTGTAGGTGAGAGTGACTTAGATTTTAACCCTGGCGATGGCTACACAAAAAATTGGCTGCATTTTACTACGGTTACAATAGGCTTTAAATATCAGTTTTCAGGCATTTAAGTTGGCATTAATCTAAAATAGCTAGCTGTATTAAAGTTTATTCAATAAATTCACCGACAAACAACCATTCCAAACATTGGCTATTGATTGGCATACCGCGTGGCACATATTATTGCACTTATTAGAAAACTACTTTCTTAGAATATCCATTTTTACCCTTTTTTTTGCACTAATTGGCTTATTTATTTCAATTTGGTTTACTCGCCTGTTGCATAAAAAAAAGTGGCTAAAAAGAAAACCCAAAGCTTACCATTATGGAATTAAGCTAGTTTACCCTTATACTTTTGCAGTTTCATTATATTTTCTGAGTATTATCGGCTTGATTCAAGGTGTAAAATCATCCATAAAAAATGATGCAAACACATTGGGTACTGTGGTTTATGAAAACACAGTGGCTTTGTCGTTTGAGAATGATTCAAGTAAAAATGAAGCACTCAAAAGTTTAGCAACAGCAGTTAAATCAATACAAGCAACCAACAAGGCCAGTAAAGTAATGATGCAGCGTATTGCTCAAGAACTGCATTTTGAGTCTAAACTTTTAGAAAGCAGCAAAAATGTTACTGCCAATTTTATAATAAAACACTTTGGCGACGAGATTTTTGCAAGAACACTTTACTACACACTTATGCTTACTCCAAAAAATGATTTTGTAGAGTTTGAAATGAATTATGATGAATATGAAAAAGCAATCAATAATTTATTGGCGTTAGATGCATCTCAAATTGAAGCATCACTCATTGAAAATATCGGTATTGCCATGTACAAAGTAATTAAACCACAACTAAACGGTATTATAATTACCCAAGTTCTAATTTGGGTAGTATTAATGGCATTGCCGTTTATTGAAATTATACTGTACAAAAAGCTAACAAAAAACCAAGAAAAAGTCGCATAATTTTAACTCAAAATTTAGATTCGACCCATGAAATTTTCAACTTCTGTATTATCATTTTATGTAATTTTTGCTACAATAACATTTAGTTGCTCACCAAAACCAAAGAGCAAACCCAGCACGGTTTTGCAACAAGATAATAATGAAACTGAAATTCACGCTACTACTGAAAAACCTGACTCTGCCCAGGAATTAATTGCTGAAAATAAAAGTGCTGCACTAAAAGATCAACCTGCCCAACCCAATACAATAATCAATTTAATAGAACAAGGTAAAGGTATACTAATGCAATGGGACTGGGAAAATCTCGACAATACCTATGAGTTACTTTTCCCTGGCATTTACTTCTACCCCGATTCTAGTTTTTTTCAATTACCGCAAAAAGAGCTCCTTGCTTTTGGTACTAGTGAAATTATAAAAACCACATGCTTAATTGACACAGTTACAGGTTTAGAGTATATCGATGGCTTACACACAGGTTATTCACTAAAAGCTAAAGACTCTATTCTTTGTTTTATAACCAAAGGTGGTTCAGACTCAATTGCATTTGCCAAACTAAACTCAGAATCAATAATTGACCCGAATGATGCCGCCACAGAAGGCAATTACCATTACAAAATAGAGTTTAACAATGCGCAATACGAATTTGCTCTTATTGAATCTTTTGAAAAAAGCGGCTTGATTGACTTTAAAGATTCTATTGCATATAGGGCCTTTTATGTAGAAAAAGACTATGGCGAAAATGATGTTTTTAATGGCCTGAGAAAAATGCTATGGGCAGGTGATATTAATCATGACGGCCACCTAGACCTACTTTTTGAAAAAGGCGGCTATTGCGACCCCCATTATGTACTTTTTATTGGTGATGAGAAAGGAGATTACAATATTATATTATTACCTGATCAAAAAGGAGAACCTTGCGGATGCTAATAAAAATAAAATAGGACTTTTATAAAATCACACCCTATAGGTACAATTCACTTGGTAAGTACCTTGATTTTGTTAAAGATTAAAATCACTCATTCATGATCACAAACAATAAAATTCATTCCATCGAATTGAATTGCGGCATCATATGCAATGTTCAATTCAACTCATTTTAGTTGGGCTGTTTGAACATACTTTTCAGTTAAATGGTACTAACCTGTAATGCCTTTTATGGTTATTTCCAATAAAAATGTTATAATGGTTTCATTTATTATAAAAATGTCAAATTCAATTGGCTACAACAGGGTAGCAAAATGAACCTTATGCTCCCTATTGCCTATTTTTGAAAAAAGCATTCTATGAAAAGCTTCTCCGCACTATTATTATTTATAATGTTCATTTTTATTGCATGCAATCCTGATGACATAACTGACGAACCCATCGAAAACGAACCCGAAATTCACCTCTCAGCAAATATCAATGGTTCGGCCTTTAAGGCAGATAAATTTGATGTGAGCACCGCCATTAGCAACGAAACCACCTACCAAATAACGGCTACTCAAGATACCCAAACCATTACCCTATTTTTTTACGAAAAGCCACAGGTAAAAACCTACACAATTACGGGCGATATTTCGCTTGATAAGGTTTCATTTTCTTGGGCTTCAAACAACCTATATAGCACAAGCAATCATAAATCAACAAGTGGAACCATTAAAATTTCTGCCTATGAAAACGGTTATTTAACTGGTACATTTTCAGGAGTTGTAGCCAAAAACATTGATCAAAATGTAACCGCAAGTATCACAAATGGTAGCTATTATGCTAGGTTTTCGGAGTAAATTTTAATAGGGGTATCGGGAGTTGTACCATAAAGTCAAAAATTGAGTTTTTCGCCTATTTCACCTTTAGTGCGAGCGATTGAAGTCGCTCGTTACTGATCAGAAACGATGGAACTCATTCCTTCGAATTACTTGTGGCATTATTCACGGTATCCCTACTTTTTTGTTATAAGTTAAAATCCTTAATTAAGAATAAACAGCTTTTCATCTTTAATTGCGGTTTTTAATGTGTAGATACGCAAATGTTTGAGCTTTATATGGCGGGCGGTAATCCAGTGTTTTTATTTAACCTGTTTTTTAAAACAAACACTGTTTGTAATACCAATATACTGGCCATAATTTGTGATTATCTCGTAACCTGCTTTTTTATAAAGTGCAATAGCATCAGGCTGTTTTTTTCCAGTTTCTAAAATGCAGAATTTGCAACCAATTTCAGCAGCCCATATTTCTAATTCGTTGAGCACCGTTTGGCCAAAGCCCTTGCTCCTATAATCTAGTTTGGTAAACATGCGCTTTATTTCAACGGTATTTGAATCAATAATTTTAAAAGCACCACAGCAAATAGGTTCTTGATTTTGATAAAAAACAACCACGTGCTTTAGTGAATCTATTTTATTAAATTGATTGTAAAATGAGTGTTCGGCGCCATCTTTAATAGCCAACTCTTTGTCTAATTCGTTTACCAGTTCTATAAAATCTTCGTGATGAGAGTCGGTTCTAATAATCATGAGTCAAAACTAATTAGTTAAGGGTTACCTTGCCTAAGTAATTATACTATGCCATAAAGCGACCAAAAAAAATGAATAGGAACGGATATCTTTTAATTCTAATGTTAATGTTTGTGATTTGTGCCTTTGCTCCAAATACCGAAAAGGATAAAGCGCTGAAAAAGGCATACAAAACCTTAAAAAAAGAATTCCCTGAATTTGTTTTTATTCCTAGTGGTCAATTCATAGTGCAAAATGATTCATTTCCATATGGAAAGTTTATTGACAATAATCCTTCAGTTAAAACCTTGATGTCATTCTACATGTCAAAATACGAAGTAACAAATGGTAAATGGAAGGCCTTTGTTAGTGATGTGAAAGCCAATATTAAAGGGGATTCGTTTAGGCAATTATTACCCGATTCAACTTTATGGGTAAGCAATGGGGTTAATTATAATGAGCCTATGAAGGTCTACTATTACAGACATCCTGCATATGAGAATTATCCAGTAGTAAATGTTTCTATTGAGCAGTGCATGGCTTACTGCAAATGGCTAGAGCAAAAAATGAAGGAAACTGAAATGAGCGCTTTAAAAAATTTGACGGTTCGTATTCCCTATGATTTAGAATGGCAATATGCAGCAAAGGGAGGTAATGACTACAATAAATATCCTTGGGGCGGTCCTTATGTTCGAAATGCAAAAGGTCATTATTTGGCTAATTTCAGAGTAATTCCACAAGATGAAGCTCAAAAAGTAAAAGGCCAAATAGTGCTTAAAATGGATTATAAAACGGTATCTGTTACGCCAAATAGTCAAAGCGCATCCGCATCTATGATTACAGCACCTGTAAATATGTATTTCGAAAATGATTTTGGCCTTTATCAAATGGCCGGTAATGTGGCCGAGTTTGTTTTACCGCCAAGTGATGAAGATTTAAAACCAATTTTAGAAAACTATGGAATTACAAGAGGCGGAAGTTTTTTTGATCCGGCACACTATATGAAATGCAGCGTTCGCGATTTTTATCCTAAAGACTCAAGCGCACATTTTACAAGAGGATTTAGGCCTGTGTTAACTTTTAAAAGAGAGCAAGGAAACTTTAAATATTAACCATTGTTTTATTGCCATGCCCATAGAATTAACCTTAACCACTCCAGCAGTTCTCTTTTCGGCAATATCACTTTTGCTTTTGGCCTATACCAATAGGTTTTTGGCAATTGCTAACCTAATTAGAACATTATATGCAAAATACACAGATACCAAAAGCGAGCTAATCCGTGGTCAGATCCAAAACTTAAAAAAGCGCGTTTACATTATCAGATCAATGCAATTTGCGGGTATTAGTAGTTTGTTTTTATGTGTGCTTAGTATGTTTTTAATCTATGTTACGGCAATGCTTTTAGCCGAAATTGTTTTTGGTGTTGCGCTTATTCTACTCATAATTTCATTGGCACTTTCAGGCTGGGAAATCAACATCTCGGTGCAAGCACTAGAGCTGCATCTTAAGGAATTAAAAGAAAAGGATTAGATCTTGATTTCGAGAATTTCTTCAACTGCTCTTTTAGCGGCATCGGCTGCAGCATGAGCGCCACCCCAATCACTTCCGTCTGTATAAGCTTCGCCAGCAAAAAAGAGCTTATCGCTAACCGATTGGCCTAAATCATATAATGTTGAAGACTTTGAATTGTCTGATATGTAGGCACTTTGAAAAAAAGGCTCTTTGGTCCAGTTTTGAACTAGATATTTTATAAAGGTTGCCGATGCTTTACCATCAAAAATCTCGTCTAATTCACTTAGTAGCTCATTTTTGATTTCTTCGTTACTCATATTTGTGAGCTTGTCAGCTGCTTCTCCTACAGCGAAAACCCCTAAAATATTTTTATTACTGGTTTGGCCAAAACTCGCATCATAATAAAGAAACTGGCTTTCATCATTATTTTTTGAAGGCAAGCTCACATAAGTAGGGTAGAAGGCCTCGGTAAATTCAAAAAACACTTTGATTCCGCCCCAAACCTTAGCTGATTCAATGGTTGATTTTTTAACATCAGGCAGGTCTGGAGAGAAACTGAGCTTACCAAGTTGTAACATTTTTAAAGGAACCGTTATAATTACCTTATCGCAATTATAAGTGTTCTCTTCAATATCAGTTAAAACAATTGTATCAGATGAATAATCTATTGAATTAATCTGAGTATTGAATTTGATTTTGGCGGAGATATAGGGGTAGATGTAATCATTATAAAAATCAAACCATGTAGAATTTATAAACTTCAAATCATTTTCAGTTCCCATTTTACCAATCTCAAGCTCACCATTTTGCCAAGTGGCATAAGAGTCAGAGCGGCTGTATTCAGCAAATTCAATATCAATTGTTACCAAATCATCATTAACAATATCATCTAACCTTGATGGATTTACATGAAGCCATTCGGCACCTAGTGGAATTGGAAAATCAGCAAAGTTTGAATTTCGTTTTACACGACCGCCATGCGTGGCTTGCGCTTCAATAATCTCAAAGTCAATATTTTGTTGTTGCAAAAAATAAGCTGCTGACATGCCGGCTACTCCTGCCCCAATAATTAAAACTTTGCCTTTAAAATCAGTTTCTTTAGTAGTGGTGCAAGATGTAAGTAAACTTTGAAAAGGAAGGCTTAAACCAAATAAACTCGATAGTTTAACAAACTCGTTTCTTGTCATTTACCTATGCTGATCTATTAATACAACATTGCCATCGGGGTCTTTAAAAGTGATGTTAGCTGGGCCGCTTTCTCCGGCATCTTCTGCTACTTTGCTTATAAGCTCAACATTCTGATTTTCTAGTTTTTTCTGAATTGCTCTTACATCTGTAAAATCATCAATATTTTGAGCACTTTGATCCCAGCCAGGGTTAAAAGTAAGGATATTACCTTCAAACATGCCCTGAAATAAACCTATGTTGGTTTCACCATTTTGCATGATTAAATAATTCATTTCCATAGCTCCGCCAAACACGGTGAAGCCTAGTTTTTCGTAAAACTCCTTTGATTTGGCTAAGTCTTTTACAGCAAGGCTAACAGAGAAACATCCTAAATTCATTTTATTATTAGATTTAAATTTGATTGTGAAAATAATACATTATTAGGTGAATGGCTATTGAACCAATAAAATTTAGTTTACGCCATTGGGGTGCCATTACTATTAAAAAGGCTAATGTTTAAGTTTGTGATTAGTGCTTTTTTATAAGTTCCTTAACTGGTTAATACTAATGTAGATTATGTTAAAACTACGCCTTTAATGAAACCTTTACACTAGTACCTTGCCCGTAATTGCTCTTTAATTCAACCTGTCCATTAAGCTTATTTACAGTTTCCTTTACAATGTAAAGGCCTAGCCCACTGCCTTTACTAGTTAGGTTTGCTCTGTAAAACATATTAAAAACTTTCTCTTGTAAATGCGGTGGTATGCCTTGGCCATTATCTTCAACTTCAATTACCAGCATATCATTAGTTCTTATGGCATTTATATTTACCAATGATTTTTTATTAGGATTAGCGTATTTTATTGAATTTGAAATTAGGTTTTTAAGTATAGTTTTGAGCCTAAACTTATCGGTTTTTAGTGTAAGTGATGAACTAAAGTTGAGTTGAATTTCAGATTTTGAATAGTTGCTCATGTAAGCCAGCTCAACCAATATATTATCAATAAAATTCTTAAGGTTTATTTGCGTACTCTCAATCTCGTATTTAGAGTTTTTGGTAAGCTCTGTTATTTCATGAATAAATCCATCAAGTTTTTGTACCGAGTCGTTCATAAAAGCAAAACACTGTTGCCGCTTTGCTTCGTCGGTTTCATTTTTAACCATATCTACCAGCCCAAGCAATGTGGCAATAGGAGCTCTCATATCATGTGAACTGCGGTATATAAAGGTGTCTAACTCTTCGTTAAGTTTAATAAGGGTTTTGTTTTGTGATTTAAGTTTGTTTTCTGTTTTTACAAGGTCGGTAATGTTATTGCCAATAACCCCACAGCCCATAATGTTATTGTCAATTTTAATAGGAAAAACCTTGTAATAATAGGTGCCATAATTTTCGTTGGTATTATACTCTTGGTTAAACTCTACAATTCTACCTTTTAGGGCTAATTCATATTTTTCTTTCCAAAATGCCTTTATTTCGTCATTAAAGTAGCCCAGTATATTTTCCCCCTTGGCTAGTTCAACGCCAAACCCATGTTTTATTATATTGTAAAATGATGGATTTAAATCTAATAAATTAAAGTTGTTATCAATAAGCCAAACCGGCGAATCATAGCTCTCCATTAAGCTTCTTAAACTTGAGCTTTTTCGTTCTATTTCTTGAGTACGCTTCTCTACCAATAAGTTTAAATCTTTATTTCTAAATTCTAGCTTGTTTATTAAACCAGCGGCTTCAAACTGAATTCTGTTAATATCTTGAAATAGATTGTAAAACTCAGGCAAGGTATCGTCGGCATTAAGGGGGGTTACTTTATAATCCTGATTCCAGTCTATGTTTGATAAGCCTTCGTTTATTCTTTGGGTATCGTCAAGTACTTTTTGCTTATAATTGGCACTATCGTCGTAGGCCGCAATTACTATATTTATGAGCTCATCTTTGGTAAGTTGTTCTAAATCGTTTCTTGTTAATTTTTCTGGTTCAATTTCGGTATTTGTAATTGGTGTGTTTTCTCTAAGTACTTGAATAATTGTACTGTAAAAATCATCAATAATTACAGTTTCTCTACCAAAATCTTTATTAATAAAGGCATATCCTTTAACTAAAGCTTTGAGTAGTTTGCCAAATTTATAATAGCGATATCTTACATAAGGTTTTACTTCTTTGGCTCTTTCGGCAAACACTTTTCTACCATTACTTGTAACACCCTTGGCTCTAGTAGTGTCTAAAATTGAGTAATAGTGGTTTTTTATTTTCGGAAAATTTTGCCATGCAAAGTCAAATACAAAATTTATAGTTTCATCAGTAAGCATGCCCGTATATTGCGAAACAAAAATATTTGGTTCAATAAGGGCAGTAAATACACTATTGCCTTGGCTATCAATAAACTTATTGCGAGCCCTAAAAATTGGGTGTTCTTGGTTGTTTTCTATTATATTTTTTAAATCGCTGGCATTTATTTTACCCCTATAAACACCTTCTTTTCGGTAGCTGTTTTTTGCATCTTGTAAGGTGGCATGCACACTTAGGCTCACATTAGGAAAAAGCTTTAGCCCTAAATGCAACATAGTACGCAACATTATATTTGGGCCAACTACGTATATGTGTTCTACCCATTTGTTTTTAAACCAAATACCAGCGGTATTAATTATGGCCGATCTCGCATCCCATGCCACTTTTTTAACATCAATAAAGTTGGCTATTACATGTAGGTTTTTATGGACTTTAAAATAAATTGCTCTTTTTTTCAGCTTCCAG
>JBMYOR010000046.1:0-11484 GCA_049599535.1 Bacteroidia bacterium
GCAGGAGAAAAAAGGTGCTCAACCAAATTATATTCTGGATGAAAAACCAACTCAACTGCTGGAAAAGCTCTGGTTTCGCCACTAGCATTTCTTGCCACCACAAACGAAAGCTCTTTTTCGATATTTACCTTTTGCTCCAACACACACGGTGCGTCAAATGAATTATCTATGTAGTTGCCAGCATCAATTATTGAAACACCTTTACCATCATAGCCGCCAGTCCTTAATTTTTGTGCTGCAGGCAAAAAGTCAATAAAGTCTTTAATATCAGCCCTTGAATCAATTAAGTGATATGGCGATGTAGGTATATTATGTTCGGCATAAAACTGTTTCTGCAAACCTTTATCTTTGATGATTCTCAGCGTTTTTGGCGATGGATAAACCGCCTTACCTTCGCTTTCAAGCTTTTCAAGCGCCTCAACGTTTACATGCTCTATTTCAATTGTAATAAGGTCAACAGACTGACCAAACTTGTAAACCGTATCAAAATCGTTAAAATCTCCTTCTACAAATCTCTCGCATAAGTTTCTACAAGGGGCTTCGGCATTAGGGTCTAATACATGAAAGGCAATATTGTAAGATATGCCAGATTGTATCATCATTTGGCCCAGTTGGCCGCCACCGAGTATACCCACTTTGTATGCTCCTGTAAATATTTTATCGTTCATGGATTGAGTTAATAGTTATTAAAGCAATTAGTCTTTAGCGATAAGCGTTTAGTTTTAAAAGAATCATCTTATTACTTGTACTTAAGTACTCAAGACTATTTACACCAAAGTTCTATTTACCGCCGCGGCTATTGGCTTTAAGCTCTCGAACATGGTTTTAAATTCATCGTGATTCAATTGTTGTGAAGCGTCTGATTTTGCCACACTTGGATCCGGATGGCTTTCAATAAGTAAACCATCAATATCCATGGCCAAACACGCTCTTGCTAAATCTGGAACCCCGTAGCTATAACCCATGGCGTGGCTAGGATCTAAGATGATGGGCAAATTGGTGTACTCTTTTAAGAAAGCAACACCGCATAAATCAAGTGTAAATCTGGTATTATTTTCAAAGGTTCTTATTCCTCTTTCGCAAAGAATAACTTGCTCGTTTCCGCCACTTAAAATAAACTCAGCCGCCTGTACAAATTCTTGTAAGGTAGTTCCAAACCCTCGTTTTAATAATACTGGTTTTCTTGCTGCACCACAGGCTTTAAGTATGCTGTGATCGTACATGGCTTTGGCGCCAACCTGTATTACATCTGAGTGCTCAATTACATCTTGCACATGGCTAGAGTCTTTAACCTCAGTTATGATGTTTAATCCAAACTGCTCTCGCATTTGCTTAAGCAGCATTAAACCTTTTAAGCCCATGCCCTGAAAAGAGTATGGAGAAGTTCTGGGTTTATAACATCCGCCCCTTAGCGTGGTAATGCCCAAACTTTTCATAAGCTCGGCACTTTGGGTTATTTGCTCAAGGCTCTCTACCGAACAGGGCCCGCTAATTACCATGCTGTTTCTCGAATCGCCACCAAGCTCAACATTACCAATTTTAACCGATCGGGTTTTAGATTGGTAGCTTTTAGATGCCAACTGTATGTCGTTTTTCATAACAAACGAAGCATCAACATAATCTTGCAACTGAGCGGGCACTTCTTTCATTTTTGAAGTGGTTACAAAAACATCAACTCCATCTTGATTGGTAAAATGGATAGCCTCATTGTCTTTGGCCAACTGGGCAATGGTTTCTTTAGAGATATTACTCTTTAGGTGTAGAATCATAATTCACCTTTTATTAGAAAGTGTAAGTTAATGGCGCCTTTTAATTTATTATTATTACTAAGCACCGGCATATATGAAATAAAGTGATTGCTATTTTTTATTACGTCGAGCATTTCTGTAATGGTGCAATGCTCATTTATTGTTTTTGGCTTGCTGTTTATTACATCTTCAACAACAAGGTCTTGCAAACTATTGTGCCTTTTTAACAGCGCTCTTCGTATATCGGCATTGGTTGATATACCAATAAGCTCTTCTTCAGCATTTTCTATTAATGTATAGCCTAGCCTAAAATCTTCGTTGCATTTTAGCACAGACTCTAGGGTACAAGTTTCGCTTTTTAAAATGGGCAAATGGCTTCTTGAAACCATCATATCGGCTACTTTAAAATGCGATTCTGTATTCTCGTACTTTAGTTGGTTTAAGCTAACCGCTCTTTTATTGCTTTGTGCCAAGTAGCTGCCTACAACGGCAGTTGCCACGCCATAAGATCTAAGCACAAAACTAACTTCGGCGTTTACGCCACCATCTACGGTAATATTTTTAGCAGGGTAATACCGCATAAACGAACGAACTTTTTTGAAGTTTTCGGCATCAAAAGTACCCCCGCTTTTACCTGGTGTGGTAGCCATTAGCAGTATAAAATCGCATTGGTTTTTATAGGTTTCAAAAACAGAAATTGGGGTGTCGGTTTTAATGGCTAGGCCAAAAGAAACACCATCAATATTTTTAAATTCAAAATTACTTGGAAGCTCCTCGTACTGAAAACATACAAAGTCTGGCTTGTGCTCTTGAATTAACTGCCAATACTTATCTGGGGTAGATGTAATTAAATGTAAGTCAATTGGCTTATTGCTATGCTTTCGCATTAAAGCAATCTCGTCAAAAACCTTGGGTTCATCGTTGCAGTCTACATGAAAATAATCAACCCCTATTTGCTCAAGGTTGTGCACTATTTGGTCTATCTCATCGTTTGTGTGCGAGTATACCGATGCTGATATTTTCAAAGGCTACAAAATTTAGCTGCGAAGGTAAGTATCAGTTGCAAGCTATTGATCAAAAGCTGTAGGCTACTCTTCTCGTTTTTCAAATAAATAAGAAACCCCAAATCTTAAATTGATTTCATTTACACTACCGGTATCTTGAAAAATGATATTCTTAGCATTTAAAAACAACACCACATCAGCATTTAAATTCAGTTGAATTTTTGGCGTTACATTAAAATTAAAACCTAAGGTAGTAAATAAGCCTGTTGCCAAATCACGATAGGTATCGGCTCGGGCATTGGTAAGCTCATAACGCTCTGATTCTTTGCCGTTCTCTTCGGTCCAATAATCGCCTGTAATGGTTCCGCTCATTTTAAATCCGGTATAAAAGCCTAAGCCATAAACAAATTGCAAGCCCTGCCCTTTGTGCCACATAGGTGCTAAATAAAGGCCTAAATAATCGCTCTCAAGTTTCCCCATAATGTGATTTTCTAAACCCTGAACTTCTATATACCGGTGATACACCAAAGCCTGTGTTTGATTGTAAGTAAGCCTACCCATTAATTTTATTTTATCTGTAAAATCGGCGCTAAAAGTTAGTCCTGCATCAAAGCCGTAGGCTGAGTTTACTCTTGAGCCTTGCTCGTATCCAAAGTTTTCTTGAGGATTTACGGTTGTAAATGATGCTCCGCCCGAAAAGCCTGCCCAAATTTGTGCCATAGCACCAATAGGCAAAATGCAAAGTACAAGTAGTATTTTTTTCATTACAAACTCAAATTAATGGCTCAATTATACTGCTATTTAACCTAAATCGTTATTACAATTATGAGATACACCAGCATAGCTCTTTTAGTGGTTTTATTACTTTCGGCACAGAATACTGGCTTTAAAAAAGCGCAGCTGAGATACCCAAGGGTAAGAACCGCTTTTGCCGAAAAAGAAGCACTAATCACTAAACTTTTAAGTGATAATAGCTTGAAAACAGAAGATTTAAAAGTGGCCGTAATGGCTTTTAAAAAGGAGAAAACTCTTGAAGTATGGGCTAGCAACCATAACAAGTATAAGCTTTTACGCACGTATAAATTTTGCAGTAGCAGCGGTACGCTTGGCCCCAAAAGGCAACAAGGCGACTTGCAAATTCCTGAAGGGCTTTACCATATTGATAGGTTTAACCCAGCGAGCAACTTTTTCCTTTCGTTAGGAATTAATTACCCTAATGCCTGCGATCGCAAAATGGCTAATGGAAATCCTGGTGGCGATATTTTTATTCATGGCGATTGTGTAACCATAGGATGCATTCCCATTACCGATGATAAAATAAAAGAGCTTTACACGCTGTGTGTTTTGGCAAAAGATGCAGGTAATGAAATTGATGTTCAGTTTTACCCTTTTAAAATGAGTGATGAGAATATGAAGCGATACTCAGGAAATAAGCATTACAGCTTTTGGAAAGAGTTGCAACCGTTTTATGAGTACTTTAAAGAGAAAAAGACTCTGGCTAACTTTACTACCAATGCCAAAGGGAATTATGTAATTAAAGTTGCCGAATAATAAAATTCAAAGGATAAATGAAAGAATTAATAAGGGTATCTTGAATTATGCTTTTAGACATTTCAATGGAATGAATTACATCGTAACTGATCAATTACGAGCGATTTCAATCGCTCGCATTAAGTACGAAATAAGCGGAAAATTTAATTTTATCTTCTTGGTTTTTAATGAGTTATATAAATTATTCAAATCATAATAATTTCTCGATTATTAACTGATAATAAAAGAGTTAAAACCCCTTCATTATTAGAAAAAACGTAGTGGAAGGGCCAACCCACAAAACATGATGAAGGCCAATAAAAATCAAAAAAAACTATTTACAAGTTATTACTAATTTATTCTTTTGCAGAGTTGATTGCTCCATACTATGAAAAATGACACCAATACCCATTACACCTTATTGCTGGCATTAATAGCTGGCTTGTTTAGTTTAACCCTTTCAGGATGTTTTAGCGAATCTTGCGAAGCATTCTCTGAGCCAGAAGTTTATGGAATTCCGGAATATGACATTAGCTATGCTGGATTAGAAGGCACTGAGTACAAGTTTTTTGTTAGAAATGCTCAAGAGGGCACACGAAACAGTTGGGTGTTGCCAAATGGAGAAACTGTAAAAGGTGATACACTTTTAATTGAAAATTTTTCTGAAGCTGACTCAGGTAGATATACAATACTTAAAGAAAATGACCATTGTTTTGAAAACCGCGAGTTTAACATTGCCTTTATTGATTTATCACCTGATTGTGTTGAAGAAAGAGATGTGCTTTACATGCTAAAAGAAGACAGCACGGTAAGTACGCTAAAAATTGTTGAAAAGACAATTTGGGGTAGCGGTGATGAAAATTATGAAATAAGGCTAAAATTAGAAAGTGATCAGAAAATACTAATAGATTTTACTTTGAGACCCACACCTAAAGCTTATGGATTTACGGGATCACCATATTCCTTAGGTACAGGTGGCGTGGGAATGCATTTTGAATTTGGTTTTGTAACAGATTTTGACGTACCTAAACAAGAAGCTGATGTAAAGTTTTATGTAAGGCAAGAAGGTGACCATTATGTAGGTTCGTTTTGCAATGTAAGAACCTACAATGATTTTTATAGTGAAACAAGGTACATGTCGGCCGAGTTTACTTTTAATCTTTAAAATGAATTTTTTCGGGAGTTGGTACTCTAACTGAAACTAAAGGCAAATACAACCCCATTCTTACATAAAGGCCTTGAAGCGCGTAAGGATTTAACAAGGCTTGTTGGGGAATACTACCAATTTCAAAAGTCCATCCCAAATGCATGTTTCTTAAGCCTTGTCTTCTAAAACCTACTCTACCACCCCAAGGTTGTTTTTCAGTTCTGGGGCTAAAGCCATTCTCTTTTGTATACGCATCGTTACTTAAATCGGTAAACCTTAATCCCACGCCGTAAAAAATATCGCAATACCAAATTTTTGACAATTTGCGCTTATAAGGTCTAGGTTTTTTCCAAGAGTTGCTGTTCCCATAACTTTCTACTAATTGTAGGTCATATTCAACGTCATCCATAACACCCAATTGCCAACCGAGCTGAATCACATTGGCCAATCCAAAAATTGAACCTTCAGATGAATAATCATCATCTTTATATAAAAGGCTACGATTTAGTAAATAGCCTAGTCGTAATTCATTAACCAAAGCTCTATTAACTTCAATTGCATTTGAAGCATTTGTAATGGGGTTAATTTTTAATGATGATTTTTTAAAAATTTGCTTGTTTCCAATCCCATAAGTAAAAACCAAGTCGTGAGTGCCAAAAAATGTTTTTGAATAATTTAATACCTCAGGATGATACTCACTATCATAAAAATAGATATGTGATTGTAAACTTACTGAACCGAATTTATCAAGCCTATAATTAACCAAAAATGAGTGCATATTATCAAGGCTTGTGCGTGAAAATTCGCTTGCATGTATGGCCCAGTTATAGCCAACAGTTAGATTTCTCAATTTTGATAAGTCATTCCTTGTAATATCTATGGTATATGTTCTGTCATTTTGAGCAGTAACTTTTAAAATACTGAAAATTGACATTATTAAAATACTAATAACTCGTCTTTTACTTTTAATCATTTTATCACAATTAAGCTCGTATCAAAAACTAAGCTCAAAAATAATAAAACGAAAGGGTTTCGGTTGTAGTAACACATGAAGTGAAAATGAGATTATATTCAATTTGTCACTAATGCGAGCAATAGAAATCGCTCGCTACTCATTAAAAACGACTGACTTACGCACATGTAAATGAGTTTTGTTTCAAATGCCTATAATCCTTAAAATGCTAGAGTGATTAAAGCGTTAAAAAACAAAAGCTGCTTACTTTATAAACTTCGGTGATCGTTTTCCAAATATCAATAAATAGAAAAATGCGATAACACTTAGCACAGCCGAAACAAAAAAGGGCCATCCTATTTTGTCAAAATTATCGGCAAACAAGTATCCTGCTAAAAGTGCTCCTGCTCCTATACTAATCTCTAAGCCAATATACACCGTACCCATACCACGACCTTTGTGTTTTTCGTTGCTTAAGTCAATGGCCCAGGCGTAAATTGTTGGTGAGTTAATCCCCAAGGCAAAGCCGTAAACCGCCGCGCCTGCCATAAACAGAAATCGGGTTTCGGCAAAGCCGATCATTACCAAAGCCACGGCCAATAAAATGGTTGAAACATACAAAACCGGAACCCTCCCCACCTTATCACTTACCGTACCCGCTGTAAGCCTACTAAGCAAGGAGCTCAAAGTAAACACCGTAAAAAACGTCCCTTTGTTTTCCATACCAATGTGCGTGGCCAAATCAGGAATAATGGTTAGCACCACACCGAAAGAAAAGGCTGTAAGTAACAACGTAATAAATGGCTGAATTACCCTTGGCTCATATACATCAGCCCAAGTGATATTGAGCAAAGACAATTTCATTTTTTGCTTGTTTTTCAGTGTCTCAGGCAAGCCGTAAATCACCAAAACTGAGAGCAAGGCTACCACCGAACTCAACCAAAACAACCACTTGTAACTACCATCTAACCAAAGCATTAATTGCGAACCTAAGGCCGGACCAATGGCCATACCCAGACTATTGAAAAAACCCAAATATCCCATTGCCGCTCCGCGTTGTTTTATAGTCACAATATCGGCCACATAGGCAGCGTTTCCTGTGGGTGTAAAACCAGTTGACATACCGTGAATAAACCTTAATACAAAGAACCCCCATATAACTGTAACCATTGGGTAAATAAAGCCTAGAATAACGCAAACCACTACGCCAAACATCATAACCGGAACCCTTCCAATTGTATCGCTCAACCTGCCCGAAAAAGGACGCGATGCCATGGCCACCAAAGTAAAAAGCGCAATGATGTAACCCTTATGTTCTGCCTTACCACCAATATCCATAAAGTATTGCGACAGCTCAGGAATTACCATATTAAAACTGGCAAAAAAGAGCAGGGAGCTAAAGCACATTCGCCAAAAGGCTGCGGAGTAGTTTTTTGAAAAGGCGGGTGCTTTCATTGGGCAAAGGTCAGCTATTGCTGCTTTGGTAATAAAAAATTTTACATTTGAAAAAAGGCAACGTATGAAAACTCTTGTAAGCTTATTTTGTTTTATCCTACTTTTTATTAACGCAAAAGGGCAAGAAATATATTGCGCTGATCCAGGTTTATACTGGAGCATTACAGTTCAGCCACCATACCATAGAGCAGAACCAATAACAGTAAAAAACTTTATTTATTTACCGGAGCAAAAGAAGAAGACAACTTCTTTAAAATGTATTAATCTTAATAATTCAGTTGAGAGTACAGTTTACAGAATTCGTGGAGGTTTAAATCAATTTCAGACTTATAATATTGGAAGTCATTTGATATTTTCTCTAGCCTCAGCTGATAGTACAAGTTTCTACTTAATTAAAGGGAATAAAATTATAGACTCAACCGCAATTCTAGGTGTTGTTCCTTATTCTTATAATTGGGTTTTGGGTAGTTACGGCGTTATGCAATTATGGACTAAGCAGAACCACCAATTATATGTAGTGGACAGCAATCTTACACTGACAAAAATTCAAGGCTTTAAACGTTTTAGCTCTTATGTGTCTAATAACTATTTGTTTGTTAACTCACCAAATTCCACATTTCT
The DNA here is from genome assembly GCA_049599535.1 of Bacteroidia bacterium. Taxonomy (GTDB): domain Bacteria; phylum Bacteroidota; class Bacteroidia; order CAILMK01; family JACPUW01; genus JACPUW01. The sequence continues at coordinate 8,458 of JBMYOR010000046.1, forward strand.
TCTTGACGAGAATTTAAATAGAACTGACATTAGCGAATTTCCAAATGCTTGGGATTTGGTAATAATCAATGACTACATATACTATAGCAACCAGAATATTGTAGGCTCTTATTCAATTAAAACTAAGGCACAAAAAACATTGGTTAAGCTAAAGAGCCATGAATGGGCTAATTTAAACCTAACATCAAGCACATTGGCTTTTACGGTTGAAGACTCTGTTAACATAAAGGTATATACTGTAAACGAAAGCAATGATGCTGAATTATGTAAATCATTTACCAACAATGAGTTTTACGCTGCAACTGACGCATTATACGATAATTTCAGTGCCAATAAATTAAAAATATATGATGTATCAACTAAAAAATTATATCGCAAAACTCTTAGCAATCAGGTATTTGATAATTTTAGATATGTAATTTACGGTAACCGAGAATCTAATGAAATTATATTTTCGCTTAATTCAGAACAAAATGCCCAACATACGTTCTGGAGATTTAGAAATGGTGAGTTTAGGCCAATAGGTTCTCACAATTACAATCCAAAAGATAGTGTGCATATTGAACATATTATATACGCTAATAACCGGTACTATTACATAGCAAGTAGTATCGGTAAAACATGCCTTTATAAGCTTAATGAAAATAGGCATTTTGGTAAAGTAAGAAGCTTTAACGACTTGAACGGTAATGCCATAAAAGACAGTAACGAATATTATTTTAGCAATACAGTCGTACAAATCGATTCAAACAAGCAAATATTAGGTCCGTTTGATCCTGTTCCTTTTAATGCACGCCTTAAAACAGTAAAGCTAGTAGGCAATAAAAACTGGGAGCCAACCACTGATTCTGTTTTTACCAATTCACCAGATACTTCTTTTGCCTTTGGACTTAAAGCATCACAAAAGGCCACTAACGTTGATGGAAATTTAGCTCTAATAAATACGAGATGTGGGTTTAAGGGGCTTACCAGATTAAAAGCTATTAACATTGGCAACAACAATATTAGCGGCTCCATGCACGCCGATTTTGATAGTTTGTTTACAATAGACTCCTTTAACCTAAAGCCTGACTCATCATTTAATAATGAGTTTTGGTGGTATATAAATAATATAAAGCCAGGTAAGCATAGCAAAGTGATAGCGTATATAAGTATGCCTGGCGTAGAGCAAAGAGGGAAACAGCTAAAAGCAAACCTTAGCTTTATACTTAACGATTCAATTTTTGGGGACTCAGTTTATATTATTGATACTACTAGAAAAGAAATTACTTGCGCATATGATCCAAACGACAAGACCGTTTGGCCCAGTAGAGAAGAGCAAAACTTAGAGACCCTTTTTGATGAGTATTTGAAATACCGCATAAGATTTCAAAACACGGGAAACGACACCGCTTTTAATATTATAATTACTGACACAATTAATCAAAACTTGGATGTATCAACCCTTAAAATACTAGATCATAGCCACAAAATGTCAGTAGAAATATGTGAAAAAAACACAGTTAAATTCATTTTTAGAGATATTCTACTTCCAGATAGTTTTGTAAACGAGCCCGAAAGCCATGGCTTTGTTTATTACAAAATAAAAGCAGCTAAAGGTGTTAAAGAGAATGCCATTGTAACTAATAAAGCCCATATCTTTTTTGATTACAATCCTGATATTATTACGAACAAAACTAAAAACCTTATGGTTAGTGAATTTACATCTATTGGCCCTTCTAGCTTTTCATCTAACAATATCAAGGTTTATCCTAATCCAACTAGTGGTGCATTATACATACAGCTCAAAAGCGCAGAAACAGCTGATATAAAACTGTTTAACGTAAACGGTACGGAAATAGGTAAGTCTTTAACTGATGAAAGGATACACAAACTTCATCTTAACGATTTGAGCCCTGGAATATATTTCTTGCATATCATTCAAAATGATAGTCACTTTTTCGCAAAAGTCATAAAGGAGTAGCATTCGCCAAAAGGCTGCGGAATAGTTTTTTGAAAAGGCGGGTGCTTTCATTGGGCAAAGTTTATACAATACCCATCAAATTATCATAAAAAGAAATTTTCCCTAATTATTTTGTTTTGCTCTTATTCTTAACAACTCAAAATCAAATCTTTAACCGTACAACTAATTCGATTTTTAACTACTTTTACAGTCATAACTATAAAATTGAAGCTCATGAAAACTTTAGCTACACTCATCGTTTTAATTATTACACTAACTGCCAACGCCCAAATTGAAAGCGATCTTAAAATGCCTAAATCTGATTACAGTTTTGGTGCCATAGCCGGTACATCTCAAGGTTTAGGACTTGCAGTAAGGTATTGGCCCAGTAATTTTGGTGTACAGGTTTCATTTTTACCTTACTATACTGAGTATACCGAGCTTTTGAGTGTAGGTGTTTCGGGCTTAATGAAAATTAGAGAATATAAAGATGCCGACTTTTACATTTCGGCAGGTGCTCATACGCTAAGAAACGATTATAGAAATCAGTTAATTCTGGGTATTGAGCCTTCAGTAAATCTGTATTCAAAAGATGGTAATTTCTCTATTTTTGGGTCGTTTGGATATAATTATGCAAAATTCCCTAATAGTTTTTCTATTACTCCAGGTGGGGCAATTGGCTTTTTTATAAACCTATAACGTAAATATTAACCTTATTCAAACGCTTGCCATTAACAGCAAAACCAAGATTTACCCAACTTGTTGCTTGTGATTAAGTAAACTACCTTTGCCCCCGTTTTTAAACAACTTAATTAAGCAAAACCTATGTTCGGAAAATTAAAAACCCAACTTCAAGATGAACTTAGGCCCTGCAACCAACATTGCAACTTTGGGTGTGGTTGCAACTGAGTTAGGCAAACGAGCCGTGAGCGCCTACTTAACAGGTGTGATTGGTGTGGCGATTGCTTTTGGCTTCTTAACCGATTATTTAGTTGAGCAGTTTGGTTTTACTGTTAATCCAGCACACGCCATGGAACATGAACTTATGCCGAGCTGGTTAACTCAAGGTTTGGGTATCATATTGT